>NZ_PEAZ01000041.1:0-203150 GCF_002734245.1 Sphingobacterium sp. 1.A.4 | reverse complement strand
CCTTCCTTGTAACATCCTTCTCTAAGTGGGCAAACCTTACACTTCTCTACATTAAAGAAATAGCTATCAACTTGATTGCTCACTCCGTTCTTTTTTCCTCCCCGAACTTTTCTGATAGCCAAATGGCCTGCTGGACAGACAAACATCCCTGCGTCCTTGTTAAAGTGGAAGTGTTCTCCCTCTTTCCTGCATCCCTGGCTAACTGCTGGATTCAATTTAGCGATGATATCAATGTTCTGTTCTTTTGCCAGTTGAAGGTTGTCCTTTCCAGAATATGCAGCATCACCTATTATAGTATCTACTTCCATTCCATTCTGCCTACTGATCTCCAATAACCGGGGCAGTTCCGGACCATCACCTTTTTCGCCCGTAGTAACGACCGCTGCTGTGATGATGCGTTCCTCGGTCATCGCCAGATGTGTTTTATAACCAAAGAAACTACTGTCTACAGATTTATATCCAAGCCTGGCTTCATCATCTTTAGAGAGCAGATAGTATTCTTTTATGTCCTCGATGGTTTCCTTCAACAGGTTCAGCTTTTCCTTTACAGCCGGTATTTCACTGATGGATTGATCCTGATCCAGCACTCTCCGTAATTCCCTGCAATAGGTAAGTTCCTGGTCCAGGTCGTTGGACTCGTTCTTTTGTGGCAGACGCCCTTTGTAGTCCTCATCTATCTGATATATCGCTTTCCTTAACAGCTTGGAACGCTCCTTGAGGACTTCYAATGCTGAATAGGGGTTAGATCTGGAATGGGTATGGGTCGCGTCTACGATGATGGACCTTGATTTTATAATACCCTTTTCGAGAGCGATCGTTACGGTCTTGTTGATTAACAGGTTCAATAGATCCATGTCCTTTAATCGTAGTTTACGGAATTTAGTGAGCGAACTTGGATTGATCACATCCTCCTCAGGAGCCATTTCAAGAAAATATTTAAAGGACATATCATATCTGGARCGMTCAACGACATCGACATCTGAAACGGTATAGATAGTCTTTAACAGAAGGTATTTGAACATCTTGATTGGACTTTCAGCGTTGCGTCCATTGGTCCGGCAATACTTCTCCAGAAGCTCGTCATGTATAAAACTGAAATCGATAAGATCGTTGATTTTGCGAAGTAGATTGTCTTTTGGAACAATGATATCGTACAATCCCGAATAGGAACTGAACTGTATTTTTTGTTGGGTAGAAAGCATCCTGATGTCCGTTAAAGCCTACTTTAAGATACGAAAAAAGGAGCAGAAAACTGTTGTTTTCCACTCCTTTTTTTAGCCCAATCTAAAAGAGGACTTTTTCAGTGCCCTAGAAATCTCTAAGGATTTTTTTATTTTTAGGAAACTTACCAGCTCATCATGAACCTGAAAAAATCTGTGCTTTCCATTGTAATACTCTTGATCCTGAGTTTATCGCTTTCCAGTATACTTTATATCTTATTTCTATTTGGTTCCAGCGGGAATTGGCCGGTTTGGGCTATGATCATCTTTCCGGCTGTTGTTGCCTTATTTGTTATATTCATGGCAAGACAGCGGATTGGCAAGGGCTTGATCATCATAGGTGTCATGCTACCTATTCTGGTATCCCTATTATTTCAGCCATTGGTAAAGAGCCTAAGATACAATTTTGGAGAAGTAAGGACCTTAAAGACTATTTACGATCTCAAACCTTATGATAAGGCATTGTTTCTGGATGCTGATGATTGGTATGTCGATAGGATGCAGGTGATACCGGTGTCGAGGGAAGTACCTTTAAGTGGATTGTTCAATTTAGGCAAGAAGAAAATTGAAGCCTTATTCCTTGTTCCGATTTTCCAAAAAGATGAACCTTACATGGCCTATGCGCGTGGATGGATGGCTTTCGATTACAGTAAAATGTTTGCTGCTGATGAAGTCAATGAAGAGTCTGTAAATAAATTCCTTGAAAGTTCGCTTTCCCATTTTAAACGACTGAACTTAAGACAATTCAGTTATTTGGAACGGATGCCCAGAAATAATGCGCAAGGTCTGTTTTCCAAAATGAGCCAGACACACGAGTTTTATAAAAGTGGTTTTGGAAACATTTATCAAGGGCAAGATGTAGATAGGGATTACCTATCTGCTTATTACCTTAAATTTTTCCTGTTCTCGTTGCTGACCATCGGAATACCGGGAATCCTGATCATTCTTGCTGCTCTTTATTTAGTAGAGCGTTATTGGAAAAATCTTAGCGCTTAAAGACGGTCTCTCCAGCAATTACGGTTCTCAAGGTTTTGATATCGCGAAGGGTTTCATTTTTTGCGGTCATGATATCCTCTTCAAGAATTACAAAATCGGCGTCTTTACCTTTTTCAATGCTTCCTCGTTTTCGTTCTTGAAAGCAGGAATAGGCAGCCCAAATGGTCATTCCGCGTAAGGCTTGTTCTCTACTGATGGCATTCTCCATTTGGAAGCCTCCATTTGGAAAACCGTTTTTATCCACTCGTGCAACAGCGGCATGGAAACCATAGAGTGGATTATAATGTTCCACGGGAAAATCACTGCCCAACGCCAATAAACCATATTGATCCAACAATTGCTTGTAGGCATACGAAGTTTTTAGGCGCTCTTCCCCCAATCTTTCTCCTGCCCAGTACATATCTGAAGTAGCATGTGTTGGTTGGACAGATGGAATGATCTGAAAATCTTTGAATTTATGGAAATCATTAGGCTGGATGACCTGTGCATGTTCTATCCGCCAGCGACGTTCTTTTCCATCCTTCAAGTATTTGCCATAGCTATCCAAGATGATCCTATTGGCTGAATCCCCGATAGCATGAGTATTGACCTGGAAGTTGCTCCTTGCCAATCGTTGGATGAGATCATCAAAATCTTTTGGACTTTTTAGGAGAAAACCATTTGTTGGAGCATCATGATAAGCATGTATCAAACAAGCTCCTCGTGATCCCAAAGCGCCATCGGCCATCAGCTTGAAAGATCTAACCGTTAATCGGTCGGATTCGAAAGTGCCGGTGCGCAGAAATTCTTTCACACTTTCAGGAGTCGCCATCACCATGGCATAATCCCTTATCTGTAAAGAATCCTCATTATAAAAAACTTTTAAGGCATCGATCTGGCTTTCATTAAGGCCAGCATCCACAATACTTGTCAATCCGACGGAAACCAATGAATCTTGAGCTCTTCTCAGCATTTTCAGCAATGCACTGTTCTGATTTTTGGGGATATGCTTGCTCACCAATTGCATGGCATTATCTACCAAAATCCCATCGGGTAATCCTTCCTCATTCACCGAAATCAATCCGCCATCTACAAAATAAGCAGAATCCAAGCTCGCTATTTCAAGTGCTTTTCCACTTGCCAATGCTGCATGGTAATCTATGCGGGTCAAGTAGATTGGAAGATCTGGGAAATATTTGTCCAAGGAGTCCTTTACAGGGAAATTCTTATCCTCCCATAGGTTTTGGTCCCAACCATTACCAACAATCCATTTCTTATCCGGATTGGCAGCTATGAATGTTCTCAAACGATCAAGGATTTCATTATAGGAAGCAGCTCCGACCAGATTGACCTCATCCATGGCCTCGGCCAGCATGAAGAAATGCCCGTGGGCATCATAAAAACCTGGATAGATGTACTTACCTTCAGCATCGATTTTTTCTTTGGCTTCGTATTTATTCAACAGATCCTGGGAAGATCCTGTTTCAATGAACACACCGTTATTTACGGCAAATGCCTCTATGGTCGTGAAGGCAGAATCGACCGTATATACCTTAGCATTGTAAACAATAAGATCGATTTGCTTATTGGTCGTACAACCAAATAAACAACCTAACAGTAAAAAGAAGAAAAGTTTGGTAATGCTCTTGTTCATTATTTAGGAAGCCTTATGAACAAATGTACTAAGAAATTGCTGAAATTTCTATAGAACAGAAAAAGCTTCTTTTCCTAAAAAAAGAAGCTTTTTCGAATTCAAAAATCAAAATACAATGATTGTTAGCAGTACTCATCGAATGCAGCAACAAGGTTGTCTGCAATCATTTGAGCCGGACGGCCTTCAATCATATGTCTTTCTATCATGTGTACCAATTGACCATCTTTGAACAATGCCATTGCAGGTGAAGATGGAGGGTAAGGCAACATATATTGACGTGCTTTATCAACAGCGTCTTTTTCCATTCCTGCAAATACAGTAACTAATTTGTCAGGATGTTTTTCGTTTTTAACGGCAGCTTTAGCCGCTGGGCGAGCATTTGCTGCCGCACAACCACATACCGAATTGACCACTACGAATACTGTTCCCTTGGTTGGGATGGCAGCATCAACTTCCTCAACTGATTTTAATTCTTCGAAACCAGCATCAACTAATTCTTGACGCATTGGTGCTACTAAATATTCTGGATACATACTATTTCCTTTTTTGTTTAATGCAAATATAAGTTGAAAAGCCGCCCAAACCAAGTTTATATCCTCAAGATAATGTCAATTTATCTCGAATAACAACATGAAATTTTGAATTGATTTGGTTATCAAGTAATTTTGTGGCTCTAAAACTAAAAAGAATACATATGTCATCATTAGAAACTACCTATGTTCCTTACAAAGTAAAAGATATCTCTTTAGCAGAGTGGGGCCGTAAAGAAATAGAGTTAGCAGAAGCGGAAATGCCTGGATTAATGTCCTTGCGTGCGGAATTTGGAGCGTCTAAACCTTTAAAAGGAGCCCGTATTGCAGGATGTTTGCACATGACCATTCAAACTGCCGTATTGATTGAAACCCTTGTGGAATTAGGTGCTGATGTTTCTTGGTCATCATGTAACATCTTTTCTACGCAAGATCATGCTGCTGCTGCTATTGCCGCTGCTGGTATTCCGGTTTATGCTTGGAAAGGGATGAACGAAGAGGAATTCAACTGGTGTATCGAACAAACGTTATTCTTCGGCGAAGATCGCCAGCCATTGAACATGATCCTGGATGATGGTGGAGATTTGACCAATATGGTATTTGATCAATTCCCAGAATTGATTGATGGTATCAAAGGTTTATCTGAAGAAACAACTACTGGAGTTCACCGTTTATACGAACGTATGAAAAACGGAACCTTGCATTTACCGGCAATTAATGTAAATGATTCGGTTACTAAATCCAAGTTTGACAACAAATATGGCTGTCGTGAATCATTGGTTGATGCGATCCGTCGTGCTACCGATTTGATGTTGGCAGGTAAGGTTGCGGTTGTTGCGGGCTATGGTGATGTAGGTAAGGGTTCTGCAGAATCTTTACGTTCAGCTGGTGTTCGTGTAATTGTTACTGAAATCGATCCAATCTGTGCATTACAAGCAGCAATGGAAGGATTTGAAGTGAAGAAAATGGCGGATGCGATTGTGGAAGCAAATATCGTAGTTACCACTACAGGTAATAAGGATATCGTTCGTCCTGAGCACTTCAAAGCGATGAAAGATAAAACAGTAGTTTGTAACATCGGACACTTCGACAATGAAATCGATGTGGCTTGGTTGAACGACAATTACGGCGATACTAAGATCGAGATCAAACCTCAGGTTGATAAATATACCATCGATGGTAAAGATATTATCCTATTGGCTGAAGGTCGTTTGGTAAACCTAGGTTGTGCAACAGGACACCCATCTTTTGTGATGTCTAATTCCTTCACAAACCAAACATTGGCACAATTAGAACTTTGGACCAATACAGATAAATACGAAAAACAAGTTTATACACTTCCAAAACACCTTGATGAGAAAGTAGCACGTTTGCACTTAGCGCATATCGGTGTTGAACTGGAAGAATTAACAGCAGAACAGGCTGAATATATAGGTGTAACCGTGGAAGGCCCTTACAAGCCAGAAGCTTACAGGTATTAATCTTTCAATAAATGATTTCAAGAAGGGGTGTCAAGTATTTGACACCCTTTTTTAAAGATTTATCGTCATGAAAAAGGGAAAATTACTATTAATTGTACCGTTTGTATTATTATTACAATCATGTAGTTTTTCCTGGCCTATTTATATCATTAATTTTTTTGACGAACCAATACGTATTATCATTTTAAAAGATTCGGTAGAATATAGTAGTAAATGGACTTTAGATTATTTACCTGTTACTGAATTAGCTGAAGGTTATTCTGAACTATCGTTTCATCAAAAAGGAATAAAACTTGAGGTTTTGGAAATAAATAAAGAAGAATTAAGGATTGTACTTCCTCCAAAAAGTACCAGTAGGATAGTTATTGGGCATAATTGTTTCCCCAATGATCTTGGTCGGATCAGAATTTCAAAGGGGAACAAAACAAGAGAATTAAACAAAAGTGAGTATATGGCTCTCCTCAAAAGAGAGCATTTATTATTGTTTTGGACCAGAAAAAAGTTTATTCATATCCAGAAAGATTTCTTTTAACCGCTTCCAAACCATTTTGCAAACGTTGCTCTCCAAGGCCAGAAATCAATTCATAGTTCGCATTCAAGGCCTTTAATTCCTTTTTCCATACGTCAAGGAAATGCTCTCTTTGCTCTGGGAAATCCCGTAAGGGATCATCCTCCCAAGGCAGATCGATATCCATCAACAGGAAAAAATCATAATTCCGTACAGCGATCTCATCCGTCACTTCCGCAGGAGTCGACCCAAACAGATGGTCACACCAGATTTTTACGGTCAAAATGGTCGTATCACAGACCAAGATCTCTGGACTCCGGTTCAGAAAAGCTTCCTCTAAAGCCACTTGGCCATAAAACATATTGACCTCATCTTGCAGCGTATAGGCCCGATTTAGATTCTTGCAATAAAAGCGTGCATATTCCGGAACACATAAAGTATGCAGCTTTTCCGCCAAATAATTAGCCATAGTGGATTTTCCGGTGGACTCAGGCCCAACAACAGCTATTTTTAGGGTTTTACTTTCGTTTCCTTGCATGTAGGCAATCTCTTTTTCTTGCATGAAGGCAATATTACTGAAAATTCTGATAGGTTTTCCGCCAATCCCGATATCCATTCCAGGCAATAATGGCGAAAGCGAAATACAGCACCGCCGTCAACAATAAATCTTTGTGGTAATATAAGGGAATATAGCAGATGTCTACAAACACCCAGATCAGCCAATTCTGTAGCACCTTCCTGGTCATTAAAAATTGGGCAACAAAACTGGTTGCCGTACAGAAACCATCGGCATAAGGCACATCAGAATTCGTCCAACGATCTAAGACGAAACCCAATAAAAAAGATAGAACAGCAATGACTACCATGGTCATCATCATTTGCTTGCTATTGAAGGAACTTATCGGTTTCTCATCCGAATGCGCTCTCTTGTTCCAATAATACCAACCGTAAATGGCCGTTCCAAGAAAATAAATTTGCAAAACAGAATCCCCATAAAGCTTACTATGGTAGAATATATAAAAATAGGTCAGAACAGAGATGATACTGATTGGCCAGTTCCAGATATTTTGTTTGGCTGCAAGGTATACACAGAGGAAACCGGAGAGGGTAGCGATCCACTCCAACAGACTTGTTGCTAGAAATTGTTGGAAAAGTTGAGAGAGTAAATCCTGCATTCTTCAATTATTTCGATAATTAAAGATAGCATTTATTACCTAAGAAAAGCCTCTAAGCCATATTTACATCAAGCTGTAAACAGCTACATCAAGCTGTAAAAAGGCTTAAACAAGTCTACTGAACGAGTTTGTTCGCGCAGTTGGTGCTTGCAAAAGACTCTGGTTTTGCCTTAAAAATAAAACCCATCCCCAGGATGTAGCCCATGGCTTCCTTAAGTGCGGTGTTGGATTGAAAATTGGGGTTTGTATTGATGTCGGCATGTACCTCTAGATCGATGTGGTATTGCTCTAGAAGCGGACAAAGTTCATAGGCTGTTTCGATCGAATGCTGAACTTCTAAAAGCATTCGCTCCTTAATGGACATGTTGTGGTTCTTGCGGTCTTTTCTGATGAACATGAAGCCACCACGGTGCTCCCGGAGAAAGACGATGACGGTAGCAAACTCAACAGTTCCACGTTTGACCTGGGAATCGGTTCCGATGTAGACCTTGAGTTTATTTCCGGCTTGGTTCTCCCGGACGATTGTTTCCTCAACTGCGGACCATATGGGTAATTTTAATGTCTCGCCATTGTATTTTTGCCATTCCATATTGCGAAGATTTGTTTATTAAATTTACTGATATCTTATTCATTATCTTTTAATTGTGTATTAAGTAATTGCTAATTGTTTATTTGTTAATCTGGTCAACCAAGGCTTTACTATTCCTTGTTTCCGTAAGCCAGGTCACCTGCATCACCCAATCCAGGAACGATGTAGGATTTGGAGGTTAATTCCTTATCCACTTCACCAACCCAGATCTGTGCTTCAGGTAAAAAAGCCTGCACATGCTGTAGCCCTTCTTCCGAGGCAATAACAGTGGCTATATGGAGTTCCCTGATGTTATAATCGCTTAATAGATCCTTACAACATAACACCAGACTACGGCCTGTTGCCAACATCGGGTCAGCCACAATAACGATCTTATCATCCAAATTCGGGGTGTTTTGGTATTTCTTATGAATCTCAAATTCCCCGCTTTTCTTGGTATGCCGGAAGGCGGCGATAAAGGCGCTATCCGCACGGTCGAAGTAATTTAAAAAGCCTTGATGAAAAGGTAGGCCTGCTCGGATTATGGTCGTAATCACCGGTTGGTTGCTCATCAGGTGTGTATTGGCAGATCCCAAGGGTGTTTCCACTTCGGTAGCTTTGTATTCGAAAGACTTACTGATCTCATAGGCCATGATTTCGCCAATGCGTTCCAGATTTCTTCGAAAACGCATCCTATCCTGTTGAATCCTTACATCTCTCAGTTCTGCCAAAAAATGATTGGCAATCGTGTTCTGTTTTGTTAAAATCGTTACCATGACAAAAAGTCTTCTTATCCTCCAAAATACTAATAAATATTGGTATTTAACCGATGAATAGCTATATAGTTTTGATAGGGAATAATATTTGATAACTTTAAAGAGTGAAAGGCATGCTATGAAATTTAAATTAACATCTGAGTATAAACCAACTGGAGACCAACCTACCGCCATCGAGCAATTAGTAGCAGGAGTGGATACGGGAGAAACCTATCAAACTCTTTTGGGAGTCACCGGTTCCGGTAAGACATTTACAGTGGCCAATGTGATCCAACAGACACAGAAGCCGACGTTGATTTTAAGCCATAACAAAACCTTGGCCGCCCAACTATATGGCGAATTCAAGCAATTCTTTCCAGAAAATGCGGTCAACTATTTTGTTTCCTACTACGACTATTATCAGCCGGAAGCATTCATTGCTTCCTCCAACACCTATATTGAGAAGGATCTTGCCATCAATGAAGAGATCGAAAAACTACGTCTGGCCACCACTTCGGCCTTGATGTCAGGTAGGCGGGACGTCATTGTGGTTTCTTCTGTTTCCTGTATTTATGGTATGGGAAATCCAGAGGATTTTTCCCGTTCCATCTTCCGCTTTGGCGTAGGGACGACAATCAGTAGGAATGCCTTTTTATATAAACTGGTGGAGATTTTGTATGCCAGGACTACTGCAGAATTTAAACGGGGTACCTTTCGAGTGAAAGGGGATACCATCGATGTATATCCAGCATATCAGGATACTGCTTATCGGATTTCATTCTTTGGGGATGAGATCGATGAGTTGAGCGAGATCGACCCGGTATCTGGAAGAACCCTGGAGAAACATGAAAGCTTGGCTTTATTCCCAGCCAATCTGTTTGTTACCCCTAAAGAAAAATTCACTCAATCCATATTTTCCATTCAGGAAGAATTGGTAAGCCGGAAAGCTCAATTGGAAGGTGAAGGCAAGATGCTGGAAGCAAAACGCTTGGAAGAAAGGGTAAACTACGACCTGGAAATGATGCGTGAACTTGGCTATTGTTCCGGAATCGAGAACTATTCTAGGTTCTTCGATGGAAGAACACCAGGTATGCGGCCGTTCTGTTTATTGGATTATTTCCCGGAAGATTATCTTTTGGTGATCGATGAGAGCCATGTAACCATCCCACAATTGCGTGCGATGTATGGTGGAGACCGCTCGCGGAAGATATCTTTGGTGGAACATGGTTTCCGATTGCCTGCGGCATTGGATAACCGGCCATTGAATTTCCCAGAATTCGAGTCCTTGACCAATCAGACCATTTATGTTTCAGCAACACCGGGTGACTATGAGTTGCAACAGACGGAGGGCGTGGTGGTAGAGCAGGTGATTAGACCTACTGGATTATTGGATCCGGTTGTGGAAGTAAAACCTGCTATCAATCAGGTGGATGATTTCTTGGAAGAGGTAGATAAGACCATCAAAGAAGGTGGACGAGTGTTGGCAACCACCTTAACCAAGCGTATGGCGGAGGAATTGACCAAGTATATGACCCGATTGAATATTAAGGTACGTTATATCCACTCCGAAGTAAAAACCTTGGAACGTGTAGAAATTCTTCGCGGTCTGCGTTTAGGGGAGTTTGATGTATTGGTAGGGGTGAACCTCTTGCGTGAAGGGTTGGACTTGCCAGAAGTGACCTTAGTGGCGATATTGGATGCAGATAAGGAAGGGTTTTTACGTTCAGAGCGATCTCTGATCCAGACGATAGGACGTGCTGCCCGTAATGATAAGGGTCGTGTGATCATGTATGCGGATAAGATGACCGATAGCATGCAGATTACCATAGAAGAAACCAATCGAAGAAGGGAAAAGCAGGTTGCATACAATGAACTGCACGGAATAACCCCACGTACGGTAGGTAAAACCAGGGAAGAGATTCTGGAACAGACTTCTGTTGCGGACTTCAAAGGCGAACCGAAAGCTTACATCGAACCTGATGCAAGTACAGCAGTGGCGGCCGATCCACTCATCGAATACATGAGTGAAAAGGAAATGAAAAAAGCCATCGAGACTGTTCGTAAGCGTATGGAAAAGGCAGCCAAAGAAATGGAATTCCTAGAAGCTGCCAAACTAAGGGACGAAATGTTTGCCCTAGAAAAATCTTACGAAGAAAAGTTCGCCGGGAAAAAATAGAACCTATACAGAAAACAAGAACCTATTCAGTAGGTACATCATGAGTAACCCGCTGCCATATTTCAGTTGAGGTAATCATTTCTCCTGAAAGTGTTTTGAACTTATATTTTAAAGTCATGAATTTCCGGTCGGCAGAAATACTGTAGTTCATTGGTTCTTTATTTTCTATGTTTTCCGTTCCAGGCATACCTGAATTGTTAATCACTTTTTCAACCAATCTCCCTTCTGAAGGTAATTCATAAGTACCTGTTAAGGCAACGAAAAACCCCTTTCTACTAGGTTTTAAGATTTGAAAGGATTGATCTTGCTGGTAGATTTTCAAATATCCAACCGAATTGGTGTTAATGGTATCTCCATTTGGGCTTACCATTTTTTTCAATTCCCAAACTGCGGCTAAATCTTTCACTGATCGAGCATGCGTAAGTTCATTCGAAATGGCAGTCGTTATTTTAGCCTCTTTAGTTTGTGCTGTTCCAAACTGCATGAAGGTCAAAAGACAGGTAATGATTAAAACGGTTGTTTTCATATTGGTTAATTATTTGATTGTTGAAATATCGTGAATATTAATGGATTCTATGTTAAGAAATTGATAATTATGAATAAAAAAACCGGCAATACATCAACATATTGCCGGCTTATATTAAATTTTTAATTTAAATTATTTTAATATCCACATGAGTTGGTTAATATCATCCACCCCATTGAACTGTCTTTGAACAGCTGCATCAACATTCTCGGTGTTATAATCGAACTCCACCGTAGGATATTTCCAGCGCACTGGTATTTTTGTTGGAGCTTCCGAATTTAAACTCGTT
Organism: Sphingobacterium sp. 1.A.4; assembly: GCF_002734245.1. Taxonomy (NCBI): domain Bacteria; kingdom Pseudomonadati; phylum Bacteroidota; class Sphingobacteriia; order Sphingobacteriales; family Sphingobacteriaceae; genus Sphingobacterium; species Sphingobacterium sp. 1.A.4. The sequence goes on along the minus strand of NZ_PEAZ01000041.1, from coordinate 191,293 downwards.
GCAGGATTGATTTTCCATTTTGGATACCCCGTTCTCCGGTAATCATAATAAGTAGCAAATTCGGATTGAAGAAAACTTGCCAAATATTTCTGTACCAAAATCTCCTCTATCCTTGCTTCAAGATTGGTTGGAAAAGAAGTTCCTAAACCAGCCACATACGTACTGATATAAGTATCGTCCAAAGGCATGTTATGGTGGAATTGGGTCGTATTTGGGGTATTGGCATAAATGAATTTCATAGATGCTTCCACACCTTTTTTGTACCATTCAACCGCAGGATCAGAAACCCATCCTCTCGCAGCAGCCTCAGCAATGATAAAACATACTTGGGCATAAGATAATTGTTGGGTTGGTTCGCCAGTCGGTATTTCCATATAACGATCATTCAATTTAGAATAATCGCCACTGTTTTTGATCGTTGTAATCACGTCAAAAGACTGGGAATGATCAATTCCTACATAGGCAGCAAAATCAGATTGGGTCTTACCTTCGGATAATTTTTTAGCTGCAGGATTACCATAGTAAAACAACCGACGATCTTGTTTATCTTTTAATCGATCAACAATTTCTGTAGACATGGTTGGATAGATCGTAAAATTGTTTCCAACTTTATAGAAAGGATATTGTTGACCATTCTTATCGGAACGCTTTATCTCATAGTTATCTGCATTGGATGCAAATATAGGCTTGCTTGTTAAGATGGTCTGAAACCTACCTTTAACATTCAAATCAGGATCGGATTCCTTTTTGCTTAACTGCATCAACACATTAAGAGAGAAACTGTTCACTAATTTCCGCCATTTGTTGATATCTCCAGCATAGATTGGATCTCCAGAAAATTTCTCCCCTTCAGAAAAGGCCTTATCAGCTAATTCCAATTCATTTAAGATTCCCAAAAACACCTCTTTTTGTGTATCATATTTCGGGAAGTAATTCTTTTCTGATTCTCCTTTTAAAGCTTCAGAATAAGGAATATCTCCCAAATCCATGGTCGATTCATAAAACTTTATTGCTCTTGCAAAATATTTCAATCCTTCGTAGGATTTGGCAAGTTTTTCCGTAGCGGCAAATTTCACCATGTTCTCCGCATCATTGATCGCCGTCATACTAACAGAACTGGTTCCAAATCCATTGTATTGATAGCTTTCCACAAATTCCGTCCAAATGACGTTCTTGTTAAGCAGATAGGGCATCATAAAACTCTTTTGAGTCGATTGGTTTGCCAAATTCAAGATGATACGAGTAGCAATCATCGCCGATGTTGCCTTCTCGGTCGCTTCGGGATTAGTATTCACTTCCTCAAATTTGGAACAGGATAGTACTGAAAAACCAGTGACTCCAATTAATATATATTTGAATAGCTTTTTCATGTTTTTTCTTGTAAAAATTAAGGATTAAAAAGTGATGTTAAGATTGAACCCTACATATCTCATGGATGGGGAATTTAAATCCTCTGATCCCGTGTCCGGATCTGAAAATTTATATTCCTTTGTCCATAAAAATAGATTCTGTCCAGTAGCTCCAATGCTGGCTTTTTTAGCACTTATCTTTTGTGCAAGACCTATTGGAAGGTTATAATTAATGGATACTTCCCTTAATTTAATGAACGTTTCATCCCAAATGTTATGTGTACCGGAATATGCCCTTTTCCAATAGTTTTCAAACGACACAGCTGTTTCATTAGGTGCAAATTCACGGGTATCCGTTAAGATTTGTCCATATTTATCATAGGTCACTGTTCCTGAAGTAATTTTAACACCATTTCCTACATAGGTTTTATTACCATTAACTACTTCCTCATAACGCTCAGGAGATGCAGCATCTGGATGGGCACCTGTTTGCCATAACCTTGCATTCATATTGGAATAGGATAATCCTTTTATACGTCCATCTAAACTAAAGGATAATGAGAAATCCTTATATCCAAATTGATTGGTCAAACCCCAAAACCATTTTGGTGCGGTATAGCCAAACAATCTGTTCGCATGTGTGGCGGAAACCGGCATACCTGCAGAGTTATGTACAATTTCTCCATTAGGGCTTCTTTCCCAATCGCGTGTAGCATAAAAGTCAGTACGCAATCCCTTTTTGATGTATAAGGCATCTGCTGTATAGATAGGATCTAGTTTATGATAATATTCCAGATTTTGCGAAAAGTTGGTCATGATATCCCAAGAGAAATCATCCTTTTTGATCGCTGTACCTCCAACCGTGATTTCATGGCCTTTGGTCATCAATTGTTGGTCGGTATTGATCAATCGAGAACTGAACCCTGAGGATGGTGAAATACTTGCATAGGTAGTTACATTATGCAGTAATCGATAGTATCGGGTATAATTCGCATATAATCTGTTGTTGAATAAGGAAATATCAGCACCATACTCGGAAAGGTCTCTTTGTGTTGGAGAAATGGAAAAATCCTTGATCGAACTCGGATACGATGCGGTAGAAAGACCCTCCCAAACATTGGAGCTAACGCTATAAGTCTGTCTGATCTCATAAGGAGCAGGTACAGATTTTGTGACTGCCCAAGAACTTCTCAGTTTCAACATCGATAGCCAAGATGGTTTATAATCCTGCAATAGATCAGAAACAACCACACTACCAGAAACTGATGGGTAGAAATAGGACCTGGTCTCTTCCGGTAAAGCGGAAGACCAGTCATTTCTTCCTGTCGCTTCTAAGAAAATGGCGTTTTTCCAGGATAGGGAAATTCGACCATATAAACTGTTGATCATTTCTTTATTTTTCGTTTCGGAAGTTGAAACGGGATCAATCGAATTTTTAAGGGAATAGAATCCAGGAATTGAAATACCATTTACCGTAGAGGCAATTAAACCATTATCCCTTCTATAGAATACGCCAGCACCTGCTAAACCGTCAATTTGAAAATCACTAAAAGATTTTTTTGCGGTAAAAATCAAATCATTGTTGGTTCCAAAACCATCCGTTTTGTTGGTCCAATATTTACCATTACTATGGTAACCACTAAATCCTCCACGAGTACCGTAGATGCCTTTTGGATTGGTTTGCGTTTGGGTATTTCCATAATAATCATAGCCCGTTCTCAACATGAATTTAGCCCAATCATTCACTTGATAATTCAACGTGACAGCCGCATTCAATTTGTTGACCAATTCTGCACTTATCTTTTCATAGGCCGATAAATAAGGGTTGTCATACCAAGCATTATAATGCCAGTTTTGTTTCTCATCTTTGGCTAGCCAGTAATCCTTATATTGCATAAGGTCATATTCTGGACCGGTCCATACCAAAATATTATAAATATATCCTTGAGCATTATATCCAGCACCAAAATCATTAGGAGCGTTCCTTCTATTGTAACCAAATCTTGATTCCAAGGATATTTTTTTAGAAATCTTGGTTTCTCCAGATACGGATATATTGGTCATATTCAATTTGGCATTTGGATATTGACCTTTATTATAGATATGGCTGATCGAAGTACGGATACTTCCATATTCTCCTTGGTTGGTGAAACTAACCGAATTGTTGGAAATTACACCAGGTTCTAGGAAATTCTGGAAATTGTTCTTGCCCCTTGAGGTCAATTCGGTCATTTCCATTTGTTTAGTGATCGGGTTCCATTGACTATATTGTCTGCCAATATCTAACTTATCCCCCCATACATAATCATTTGTATTGTATTTTCCGCCTTCACCAGCTGAATAGGATGATTGTACCTCTGGAAGGGCAAGATAGCCCGCGAAAAACATATTATTGCTGTTTACCGAGATTTCGGTACCCATTTCACCCAATCCTTTTTTAGAGGTGACCATGATGGCACCCCCAGCACCCATGCTTCCGTATAGGGCGGTTGCAGTTGCTCCTTTTAATACCGAAATGTTTTCAATGTTATCTACTGGAATATCCCTTAGGTTAAGGTTTTCATAAGCTACCCCATCGATCACCAAAATTGGCGACATACCTCTTAGGGAGATCGAAGGCATCCGGTTAAATTCTGTACTGTTGAAAACACGTAATCCCGAAATCCTACCAGTTAATGTTGTACCAACGTCTACACCTTTAACTTTTTGTAATTGATCACCTTTAATGTCCTGAACCGCGTAGCCTAAGGCTTTCGTTTCTCTTTTGATACCTAGAGCCGTTACAACTACTTCGTCAATGGATTCTTCTGAACGCAGTAAGGTAATGGTAGCATTGTTCCTTGCAGAAGATTCTAAACTATTGTATCCTACTATGGAAAATACCAGAACGCTGTTATCATTGGGAATCATGATCGTGAATTTCCCTTGCTCATTAGTTTGTGCAGCGGTCTCCGTACCTTTCACTCGTACAGTTACATTCGCAAGTGGCTCATTGGTTTGTCCATCTAAAACAGTTCCTGTAATTTGATTTTGGAGATTAGATGATGTTCTTGAACCCTGTAGGTTCTGACCTGTTGTTCCATTGGTTGAACTGTTGGGTTTTAGACGCATAGTAAAGGCATTATCGCCCACTTTATCAATCTGAATCTGTTGAAAGCTCACCTCACTAAGAAAATTTACGATTTCGGACTTCTTTAAGCTTCCAATTTCATAATTATTCTTAATCTTAAGATCTTTCAGTTTAGATTCATAGTTGAACCTAACCTTGAACTTTTTCTCCAATTTTTGAATTAATTCCGTGATATTCTTATCCTGATAGGAGGAGAGACTACCCGCATAGGAATGGTTAATGTTTGGCAAGCCAAGGCTCAATGCCAGCGCTAATGCCAGGGTTAGCTTTTGTTTTTTCATTTTTCTATTGAAATAACGAGGTTATAATTTTTAAAAGTTTTTTGTAGGATGGTGATACAATCCTCAAAATCATCTGTTGGTAAATAGCCGGTAAAGTAGAGGTTGGAATTTTGGTTGTTTATTTGGATTTTCTGATCCGGATATGCTGTATGTAATTGGTTGATAACTTCTTGTAATGGCTTATCGTTAAAATATAATTGATGGTTGGTCCATGAAATATATTGCATAGTATCGACCACCGATGTCCTTATGGCTCCCTTATCGATGTGCACCCTTTCCGATGGTTTGATTTTCACTTCCTCGGTGCCCAATTTCATCGCAATTGAGCCTTCAGTTAAAACTGCTTCTTGCTGGTCGCCATGGAATATTAAATTGAACCTAGTGCCATAAACCTTAATTTCCGCTTGATTTTGGGATACAATTTTAAAGGGTTGATTTGATCTTTTACTAACATCAAAAAAACCTTCCCCTTTGAACGAGATGATACGTTCTGAAGCTTTTGCAAAGTCACTTTTCTGCACGAGTTCGCTATTGGGTTTCAACAAGATTCTCGTGCCGTCTTCTAAGGTCAATACTTTTATCTTTTTGCTGGTATTGCTATAGCGGAAATAATCAACCTCGGAATTTTCGTTGGATTTCATGAACCATAATGCAGCAAAGCCAATGATAAGGAAAGCGGCGGCAATAGGGATCAGTTTGATGATCTTCGCCTGTTTTGAAATAGTTTTAGGCTGTTGAATATGGGCTAATATAGCGGATGATTTTTCGGGAGAGAGTTGTTTTTCTAGTGGAAAGTTCTCCTCAAATCTTTCTAGGTCGAGTAAATGCTGAGGATCTTCTAATGAATGGTATAGTTCATAGAATTCCTTTAACTCATTTTCTGAGCAATTGTCTTGAAGGTACTTGGTATATAAATATTCAAATCTTTCCTTGTCCATGCCGTTTTCAGGTGTTCTTCTGTATTATATACTGACATGCTCAGCGAAAAGACGATGCTGATCAAAAATATTTTTTTTGGAATAGGACCATGTTTTTTTAATATATAAGTCTTAATGGTCTTATTTCCTTTAACTAGTTGATCTCTAACGGTGTTGATGGATAGATTTAGGTGTTGAGCAATTTGGGTATTGCTCAAGTTTTCCATTCTACTTAACCAAAAAATATGTTTTCTTTTTTCAGGTAATTGTTCAATGGCTTCGGAATAGATCCTTTTTAATTCTCGGTATTCCTGCTCTTCTTCATTGTTATTGCAGAAATTGCTATTTACCTTCAATTGGTTCGAAGCATAGACTTGGAATTTGGCCTTCTTTTTCAGTTCATCATGCACTTGGTTCTTACAAATGGTAAATAAATAAGCTTTCGGATTGTTTTCAAAATCTAACTGGTCAAAATTGTTCCAGATTTTAATGAAAACCTCTTGCACGACATCGGCAGCTATATCCTCATCCTTTAAATGATTTAAAGCATAATTATAAAGCAAAGTATGATATTGATAAAAAAATGATTCGAATGTTGTCTCCCCTGTATTAGAGGAAATTGATTCTTCTTTTTCTGTCATACAATAGGGTAATTAAAAGAAATTGTGTCCTTATGAAATTTCGTGCTAAGAACGGTTTATAATGTTAATAGAAGATTAAGTTAATAATAAAATAAATATAAAAGAATAATTGCAATATTATTTACAACACCAGCTTTTTCACCAAAGGCTTCCCATCCTTAACCCCATAAAACAGAATATAATCCACCTTGGTCGACAATCCCGACGTCCCATCTTTCTGCCTAATAAAAATCCGTTTGAGGATAAAACTGGTCCCAGCAACCGTGGTACTCACATAAGGATCACCCTTAGATGGAAAATGAAGAAATAACTTTTGTTCAGGTAGAGAAACAATGGAAGCCTCATAACTTTTATTTTTCAAAAGCTTCGAATAAATTCCATACGCAAAATTCTTTTGAATGATCGTCAATGGCCTTATAACCCCACCATTGTCAAATAATTGGCGATAAACCTGAATGGGTTCATCCTTATTTATCGTTTTATCCGATTTATAATTCAGACTGTAGATATAGGTATTCTTCCCCCGGTTATGCTGTATATAAAACAAAACCCCATCCATGCGGGTGGGGGTAGGATAATTGTCCTGCCCCAAAGAGACAAGACAATTTATAATAAGTAGGCATATTAATAGCAATCTGTTCATTTCCAGTCTCTAATTTGACATGAAAATACAGAATCGTTTATTAATAAGCGATGAATTTTAAGTTAACTATTGTCTATTTCCACCGCCACCCATGAAACGGGTGATCAACCAGATCAATAAGGCAACAATAACAACGACGAAGATGATCCCTGACCATAGACCTGCCTTAAATATCCCCTCAATAACGGAACATCCAGTCAATAAATTCGTCATTAAAAATAATAGTAATACTCCGTTGATTCTTTTCATAGTGCAATTGTCTTTATTAATAAACAATAAGGCATGGAAAAGGTTTGACCAAAAAAATCAGGCCGAACATAACGTTCGGCCTGAAAACAAATTATATTTTATAATCAAAAATGCGTAGGCTTATTCAGCTCTTAAAATCTTGGCAGCTTCTACCATAGATTCCAATGCTGCTTTAGTTTCCGGCCATGCACGAGTTTTCAAACCACAGTCAGGGTTAACCCATAATTGCTCCGAAGGAACAACCGCTTTTGCTTTACGCAATAGGTCTACCATCTCTTCTGTGCTAGGAACGCGTGGCGAGTGGATATCATAAACACCAGGACCAATATCATTTGGATATTTGAAGTCAGCGAATGCATCCAATAATTCCATTTGAGAACGTGAAGTCTCGATCGTGATTACGTCAGCATCCATTGCTGCGATATCTTGGATGATATCATTGAACTCAGAGTAACACATGTGTGTATGGATCTGCGTATCATCATCCACATTCGAAGAAGATACACGGAATGAACGTACAGCCCAATCCAAATACGCTTGTTGATCAGCTTTACGCAATGGTAATCCTTCGCGGATTGCTGGCTCATCGATCTGAATGATTTTGATACCTGCTTTTTCCAAAGCTTGAACCTCATCAAGGATCGCTAATGCGATTTGGTAAGTCGTGGTTGAACGAGGTTGATCGTTACGTACGAAAGACCATTGAAGAATAGTAACAGGACCAGTTAACATTCCTTTTACCGGACGGTTAGTCAATGATTGTGCGTAAGCAGACCAACGAACAGTCATATCTTCAGGACGGTAAACATCACCATAAATAATCGGAGGTTTCACACAACGAGAACCGTATGATTGAACCCAACCGTTTTGAGTAAATGCATAACCTGCTAATTGCTCTCCGAAGTATTCCACCATGTCGTTACGCTCAAATTCACCATGTACCAATACATCGATATCCAATTGCTCTTGTAAACGGATCGTTCTTTCTGTTTCTTCAGCAATTTCTTTATCATATTGTTCTTGGGAAATAGCACCTTTTTTCAAGTCAGCTCTCCATTTACGAACATCTTTAGTTTGTGGGAAGGAACCGATTGTCGTAGTTGCATAGTCAGGAAGATTGAACTTCGCTTTTTGCGCTTTTTTACGATCGTTGAATTTAGAAGTACGTGTAGCGTCTTCATCAGTGATGTTGCTTACACGGGTTTTAACTTCTGGTTTGTGGATCAATGGAGAAGTACGGCGGCTTTCGTTTGCTGCTTTGTTGGCTTCGAAACGTTTTTGTGTTGCTGCATCTACTTCACCTTCTGCCAATACCGCTAAGTCTTTTACTTCAGCTAATTTCTGTTTAGCGAACGCTAACCAGTTTTTAACTTCCGCAGGAAGAGACTCTTCGTTGTTTTCGTTGTCCAAGTCAAAAGGAACGTGCAATAGAGAAGAAGAAGGAGCAACCCATACACGGTCTTTTCCTAATTTCTCAACTGCTTGGTTGATTTTTGTCAAGGATTTTTCGTAATCATTTTTCCAAATGTTACGGCCTTCAACCACCCCTAAGGAAAGGGTTAGGTTAGCAGGAACTTTCGCTAATATAGAGTCGAGTTGATCTTCACCACGAACTAGATCCAGGTGAAGCGCGTGTACAGGAAGTGCCAAAGCAGTATCTTCGTTGTCACGTAATGCCTCGAAATAAGTTGCAACGATTAATTTGATGCCTTTAGCTGCTGCTGCAAGTTTTTCGAAAACACTTGCGTATAGCGCACGGGTAGCATCGTTGATATCCAAAGCTAAGAAAGGCTCGTCGATCTGTACGTATTGAGCGCCAGCATCAGCCAATTTTGCTAAGATTTCTTCGTAAACAGGTAATAAACTATCGATAAGATCGATACGGTTGAATCCAGCTTCTTTTTCTTTACCTAATAATAAGTAAGTGATTGGGCCGATGATCACCGGTTTAGTTTCGATACCTTGTTGTTTTGCTTCATTGTATTCGCTTAGGAATTTCTCTGAAGTCAATTTGAATTCTTGGTTTTTAACGAATTCAGGAACGATATAGTGGTAGTTTGTATCGAACCATTTGGTCATTTCCATAGCGGTCACATCGACACCACCTTCTTGGAAACCACGAGCCATCGCGAAGTATAGGTCTAAGTTATACTGGCGATCGATTTTGTTCAAAAGGGAGTTGTAACGAGCAGGGATAGCGCCTACAGTTAAGGATAGGTCTAATACTTGATCGTAGAATGAGAAATCGTTAGAAGGGATCAAATCGATGCCTGCATCTTTTTGAGTCTTCCAATTGCCTTCACGGATTTTCAGTCCAGCTTGCAATAATTCTTCCGCGCTGATTTTTTTTGCCCAGTAAGCTTCATTAGCTTTCTTTAGCTCGCGGAACGCGCCCACACGTGGGTAACCTAAATTGTTCGTTAATAACATAAAGTATTGTACTTAATTAATTTTTACTAAAGTCGTTTGCTAAGAGAAGGCTCCTAAGGATTAGTGAGTCCAGCTTATCGTTCCTCTTTAGAGGTAGAATGTAGCACCTTGTCAAGGGACAGGTTGCTAAGGCTTCATCGGGTCTAGTCCCTCTGCCTTTCTCTATAAGCGGTGCTAAGGTAGGGATAAGATTTTATATTAACAAAAAAATATTTCTATATCTTTCATTTATCCCCTGCTAAAACAGAAAAAGCCCCCAGCTTTTACACCAGAGGCTCTTCATGCTATTACTTAATAAATATTTTACCTTTTTACTTAATATGGTATCTGATACCGGTATAAAACATTCTTCCTACTATCGGACCCCAAACTAAATTCGTGTCGAAATTAGCTCCAAACGGGTTGTCATGTGCCAAGATCGGATCTTTTTGGAAGTAGTTGCTCAGGTTCTCACCACCAACATACACATCAAAATTCTTGTTCTTTCCAAATGTTCTGCTCACCTGAGCATTCATCGTAACATAAGCATCTGATTCCGTTGCCAATTGATACGCCTCTGGATTACCTACCGTACTTGGAAGACGTTTCTTGCCCACCACATTCAAGGTATAATCAAAACTCCATCCCGAATGTAGGTTGTAGGCCAAGTTCATGAATCCACGGTGTTTTGCTGTCAATGGTTTCTGTAATTTTCCGGAAGTATATTCGGTCTGTACATCCAACATACGGTATGCAAAACGTGCTTCGAAGTGCTGTGCCGGCATGAAACGGAATTCTGCCTGAACACTGTTCGAATAGGATTTGCCATCCAGATTATAGAATGCTACTTCTCGTGGGTTTTCGAAATCAACCACGACCTGGTTTTGGAAGTTGTTGTGGAACAATTCTAACGATAAGCCAGACTCACGACCGAACAATTGGAAGCTTTGGTCAAATGTAAAGCCTGTATTCCAAGAAACCTCTGGTTTTAATCCATAAGCTGCTTCACCAGACACCAATTGGGCCAAGTCTTTAATAGTACGGCTGGATGCAAAAATACCTAAGTTCTCTGCAAAAACATTCGCTGTACGTTGTCCACGTCCTGAACTGATGCGGAAAGTGGTTCCTAAGATAGGCTCATAACGCAGTACCGCCCGTGGTGTGGTGAACCAACCATATAGGTTATTGTAATCCTGGCGGATACCCAATACCGCATCGAATTTCTCCGAAGGGCTAAAGGTATATTCTAAGAATGCACCCGCAACCGATTCTTTTCTTCCGAAGTTATAATCGTAATCATTTGTGCTGTTCACACGGCTTAACTGCTCATCCATATCATCATATTGGATGGATGCACCCACTTTGTATTTATGGGTCACATCGGAAATGATATCCTGGAACAATAAGTTGGCATACATGGATTTCTGCTCACTGTCGTAAGCATTCAATCCGAAGAAACTTTCCTGTTTATAGCGGCTTGCTGATAATTGTAGACCGATACTACGATGTTTGTTGGTCGGGAATACATAACCTAGTTTACCAAAACCTTCAATACGCTCGTTTTTGAAGCCCAAGCCATATTGGTTGGTCGTAAACTTGTCGGTGTCTTCATTGAAATCGATCTGTCCACCAACACGGTCATCATGTAGGAATTTTACCCCAAATTGTGCAATGACACCTTTTCCATTTTCATAATGCCATCTATTGATACCGGAGAATAGGTTTCCAACCGGCATATCCCTAAATCCATTGTCGCTGAAGTTCATCTTCTTATTGTACATGAAGTTGTCATGCAGCAACAATCCTACTGACCATTTTTCGTTCAGGTGGGTAGCAACATTCAGGTTGATATCCGTACGGCCCATATTATTGGCGTAGGCATTGAAATATAATTTATCGGTATTGTGTGGTTTTTTCAATTCCACATTGATCTGTCCGGCCATGTTCTCGAATCCATTGGCAACAGAACCGATACCTTTACTGATGTTGATCGCTTCGATCCAAGTACCAGCGATACTGTTCAAACCAAGGGGAGAGGCAAAACCACGCGGACCTGGTAGGTTTTCTACAGTCAACTGCGTATAGATACCACTTAATCCCAACATCTGGATCTGTTTACTTCCGGTTACCGCATCGCTACTTACCACATCAACTGATGCGTTGGTAGAAAAACTTTCCGAAAGATCACAACAGGCAGCTTTGAAAAGCTCTTTTGCCGTGATGGTTTCCACACGCACAGGGCTTAGCTTATTGATATAGTTCGATTTCTGTCTTCTCGAAACAACGATCTCCTTCAATACATTGTTCTTCGCCTGGATCATCACGATATCATGTAGGTTCTTAACCTCCACCGTATCCGAATTCATGCTGGCGTGGGTTACTACCAAGTAACGATATGGTTTTACGTGCATGATCTTGAACACACCATTCTCATTACTCTTTATTTTTTTGGAAGGATCTTCTTTCCAATAAACGGTAACATCAGAAATTGGGGTCAGATCACCACGATCATTTTCATTAACTACTACACCGGTCACCTCATGGTCGTGATCATGGTCATGTCCACCTTTGTCATCCGCTTTCTTAGCGTGATCATGGCCTTCATGTTCATCATGGTCGTGTCCTTCGTGGGATGCATGATCGTGACCTTCATGGTCATCGTGGTCATGGCCTTCATGGTCATCTTCATTTTTGATACCATCGGCACCCATACGTTCATATAGACAGCATTCATGCAATTTGTCATATACCTCTTGCGAAGCACGGAACTCTTTTGTGTCGTGCCCAGCATCAGCAATGGATTTCTTTATTTTATCTACTGTGGTTTTTTTGCTGTCAAAGGTTACTTTGGCTTTTTGGGTTGCCTGATCCCAGGTGATGCTGTTTGCACCGCCATCTTTTCCTGCCTTCTCAATTCGTTTTTTACACATGCCGCAATTTCCGGCCACTTCAAATTCTACCGTATTGGTCTGCGCAAATGCCAGATTGCCCAATAGGATAAATGTTATTAATAAATAATTTTTAAGGGTATTCATAAAATTTAATAAAAAATTGATTCAAATAATGTTTAAATATTTGGAGTCAATTCAATACTAAATTCTATACGTGCAGTTTAAGATGTAGACGGGTTCGAGATCCTGAATAGGAATAAAGGCCAAACTGTGGTACTCTTGGTCAGGATCATCAACAAAGATTTTCCATTGTTCCATGATCCAAGGGATCAGGACCACTGCTGGCGCAAAATTGATTAAATCTGTAAAGGTGGATTTTGACTGTAATTGTTCGCTGTCCGATTTCAAGCTTAATTCCTTGTCCTGACAACATCCTTTCTTACAGGAATCACCGTGTTTATGGGAAGCTTTGTCCTGGCATTTTGAACAATTAGGACAATTCTCATGTGATACTTTGGTGGATTGATCTAGCGATAGAAATGTCGATTTTCCACAATGGTGGAGATAAATTGTTGCCCCCGTACTGCATACAGAATAAATCATTAGGAGTAATATGGCAATAATTTTTCGCATAGATTATCCAAATATAACAATTGTTATGGGAAAATGTTGATAAATTATTTTAATTAATTCTTGCGTGTAAAAAAATTGGTTTTTATATTGGACTCAACTTAATGTAATAAACCTAATAATTTATGGAAACTTTAGCTGCACATCCAAACTTGCTGTATTTTGGCGTTATAGGCTTAACATGCGCTGCGGGCTTGGTATTTTTCGTTTTCAACAAAATCTTAAGAAGAGTAAATTAATCTCGGGAAATGCTGCCCATAAATTCCAATCCTGTAAATATTGGAATTTATGAAGAGGCTGTGTCATAAAAATGATACAGCCTCTTTTTTTTGGAAGGCTTAATTATGCCCTCTGAAAAAATAGATTTTGGTCTTGGTTTAAGTGAGGTTTAAGTGAGGTGTAAGTGACTTGTAAGTGCATTAAGTCACTTACAACTCACTTACATCCCACTTGGAATTTACTTGTACAGCATTCCTATTTTGGAAATTGTATTTCTGAACTAAAAGAAGATTATTTTATGCTTTGAATAAAACCCGAAATCTTGTCCAAATAATTATCGGCTGCCAATAGTTTTACGAATGCTGTCCCAACAATGGCTCCATTCGCATAGCTCGTTGCTTTTCGGAATGTATCCCGATCATGGATACCAAATCCAATTACTACCGGATTTTTCAAATCCATGTCTTTAATTCTTTTGAAATAGGCTTCCGATTGATCCTGGATAGCCAATTGCTTACCGGTAGTCGCATTGGAAGATAGTAGGTAAATAAAGCTGGTAGAAAGATCATCGATCTTACGGATTCGTGCTTCCGAAGTCTGTGGAGTTACCAAAAAGATATTGCTGATTCCATTTTCCTTAAATACATCCTGGTAAAGTTCTTCGTATTCATACATCGGTAGATCAGGGATGATTGTTCCGTTTACACCGACCTCCTTACATTTATTACAAAAATTCTCTACCCCATATTGAATAACGGGATTTACATAACCCATTAAATAGACAGGAATGGAAACCCTATTCCGGAGGTCTTTTAATTGTTCAAAAAGAATGTTCAGGGTCATGCCATTTTTTAGGGCTTCTTCCGAACTATGCTGTATAGTTGGTCCATCGGCCACAGGGTCGGAATAGGGGAAACCGATTTCCAAAAAATCTGCACCTGCTTTTTCGAGCGCCTCGGCAATATCCAAGGTGCTGTCCAAGGATGGATAACCGGCGGTAAAATAGATGGATAGCAATCCGTTTGCTTGTTTATTTATCTGCATCATGGTTAAAAGCCAAAGTATTTCATATAATTATCAAGATCCTTGTCGCCACGTCCGGAAAGACAGATCACGACGGTTTCATCGCCTTTAAAAGTCATCTTCTCCAAATGCGCTAAGGCGTGCGAGCTTTCGATCGCTGGGATGATCCCCTCCAATTTGGTCAGAAGTAGTCCCGCATTCATCGCTTCCTCATCGGTAGCACTGACATAGCTGCCTCTGCCAGACTTGAACAACCAAGCATGTTGTGGGCCAATACCAGGGTAATCGAGCCCGGCCGAAATGGAATAAGGTTCAATCACCTGTCCATCTTCGGTCTGCATCAGGATGGAGCGACTGCCATGTAGCACGCCTTCATGTCCCAATTGGGTGGTAGCAGCTGATTCGCCACTGTCAACACCATGACCTGCGGCTTCCACAGCTATGATCTGAACATCCTCTTCATCCAAAAAATGGTAGAACATCCCTGCAGCATTCGATCCTCCGCCTACACAGGCCATCACGATATCTGGGGTCTCTTTTCCGGTTTTTTCCAATAGTTGCTTCCGGGTTTCTTCAGAAATGATGGACTGAAAGCGCGCCACCATGTCGGGATAGGGATGTGGTCCAACCACCGAACCGATGATGTAGTGGGTATCCACCGGATTGTTTATCCAATCTCTTAAGGCTTCATTGGTCGCATCTTTTAATGTTTTGCTGCCCGAAGTGGCCGCAATGACCGTAGCTCCCATCATTTTCATCCGGGCAACATTTGGCGCCTGACGCTGAATGTCGATCTCGCCCATATACACCACACATTCCAAACCTTTCAGGGCGCAGACTGTCGCAGTTGCCACACCATGCTGCCCAGCGCCGGTTTCGGCAATGATCCGTTTCTTGCCCAGTTTTTCTGCCAAGAGAATCTGACCGATGGTATTGTTGATCTTATGCGCTCCGGTATGGTTCAGGTCTTCACGCTTCAGGAAAATATTGGTACCGTATTTTTCCGATAGCCTTTTTGCTGGATACAGAGGGGATGGACGGCCTACATAATCCCGTAATAATTGTTCAAACTCTTCCTTAAACGAAGGGTCTTCTATGATGGAAAGGTATTGTTGTTGTAATTCTTCTACATTGGGATACAGCATTTCGGGGATGTATGCTCCTCCGAATGGGCCATAATACCCTTTTTGGTTTACTTGATATTTACTCATGGTGTATGGTTTTCAATGCTTCTTTTATTTTTTCGATATCTTTTAATCCCGGCTCGAGTTCGAATTTGGAGTTTAGATCCAGGCCAACTAATCTGGCATCATCAAATGCCAATGCCTCGGAAAGGTTTTCTAATGAAAGTCCGCCACTTAGGAAATAAGGCTTTTCATAGGGATAGGATGTTAATTTTTCCCAATTGAAGGTATAGCCTGTACCGCCGTAGGCTGCGCTCTTACTGTCGAAAAGGAGGTAATCTACCTGATCTAGAAAAGGAGCTACCTTAGACCAGTCGAAACCCTCATCAATGCCAAATGCCTTGATGACTTCCATACCTAACCCTTTAAGGTCTTTTGCCAATGCCGGGGATTCATCGCCATGCAATTGGATGACCTTCAGGTCGTATTGTTTTATTGCCGACGTAATTTCCGAAAGGCTGGCATTTACAAAAACGCCCGTTTTCTTTAATCCTGGAGCATCTGCTAATGTCGACAGGTTGCCCACATAGCGAGCGGATTTCGGATAAAAAATGTGGCCAATGTAATTAAGAGGTAAGCCAGCCAGTTCCTTGATATTCTCAGGGTCTCGCATGCCACATACCTTGATCAATATATTTCTCTTAGGCATTTATCAGTTTTTTAAGGCTCTCTTCTGCTTTTAATCCCAATAAGGATGCTTCGGCTTCATAGTAGCAATCGGCAAAGCTTTTTTCCGGATGGAAAGTTTTGATGGCGAAGGCGGCATTGCTCATCACCACATTGTTCTGTACATCCGTACCTTCACCTTGGATGATCTTCTTGAAGGTATTCGCCGATTCTTCGACCTGATCTCCACCGGCCAGATCTGCCGCTGCAACAGGTTGGAAACCTAATTCCTCCACCGTATAATAATTCTCACCCGCATTATTGATTACTTTGAAATCGCCGGTCAGGGATATTTCATCGTATCCATCCATGGAATGGATGATGCTATATTGTTTATTGCTGTTCTGATACAGGTAGGCATATAGCCTTGCCAGTTCTAGATTGAACACCCCAACTGATTGGAATTTGGGGTTGGCAGGATTAGTTAATGGACCGAGCATATTGAAGAAGGTCTTTACCCCTAATGCCCGACGGATTGGCGCCACGGTTTTCATGGCAGGGTGGAAGAGTGGGGCATGCAGGAAACAGATATTGGCCTCGTCTAGCTGTTTCTTTAAGGCGTCGCTGTCTGCGGTAAAGGTATAACCTAAGGATTCCATCACATTGGAAGATCCACAGCCCGAGGATACACCCACATTACCGTGTTTGGCTACTTTATAGCCAGCACCCGCTACGACAAAGGAGGATAAAGTGGATATGTTGAAGGTGTTTTTTCCATCACCACCTGTACCGCACATATCGATCAGGTCATAGCCATCGAAATCCAGCTTATTACATAAGTCGTACATGGCATCGCGAAAGCCGCCCAATTCTTCTACGCGGATGCTGCGCATCCCATAGATGGTCATGAATGCCGCGATTTGATGCGAATCGTATTTGCCGGTCGCGATATTCGTGAGGATATCGTACGCTTCTTTTCTTGTAAAAGACTTATATTCAAATAAATGGGCTAAAATTTCTTTCATATCAGTGCATAAAAAAAGGCTTGCCTAAAAGGCAAGCCCGCTATTTTTTGAGTTCATTAATTCATTCAATAGGTCATTGCCACAACATTAATTGTTGTGCCACCACCAAATTGTATTGAACTGTTGTGCTTTCATTGTTAATGAAACAAATATCAACGATTGTTTTGATATTTGCAAGAAATCAAATAAAAAAATGATTTTTTGTTAATAGGTGACAAAATGAGCCATCTCTTCCCCTTTAGAAACCAAGGTAAATGAAGCAATTTTTCCATCCTCCACATAAATGCTGGTCACCAACCGGTCCTTATGGTAAAGGAAGTACATATTGTTCACATCCATATCCTCTGGATCGATATCCCGAACCTCCTTACGTGGTAATTGACTGTAGGTCTTATATTGTATATTCTCCAGTTTTTTGGTCATCAAATTGATTCTGATTTCCTGAAGACTAACTTCCAGGTAATCATACATCTCATCGGAAGGATCATTTACCGTAACATATTGACTAAGGATCACATCCAATGCATTCTCTTCGTTTGCTAGGTCATGTATAAAATTCTTGACCAAGGATAGATTTTCCTTGCTTGATTTGCTTTCCATATGCTCCATTTTAGCCTGATTAGGTTTTGCCTGTGCGAAAGAGATCAAAGGGCTGATGGACAATATCAAATACAGTAAATGCGGTTTCATGTTTAATTTATTTAGAATCTTTGACCAATAAAAACATAAAAGGATTAAATAAAAAGCGCCTCTTGATAAAAAGGCGCTTTTTATTTGAATTTAATATTCATCTTCATTGAAAAAGAAATCATCTTTTGTCGGATAATCCGGCCAGATTTCCTCGATGTTCTCGTATGGTTCACCATCGTCTTCCAACGCTTGAAGATTTTCAATCACTTCAACAGGTGCGCCAGAACGGATAGCATAATCAATCAATTCATCTTTGGTAGCCGGCCAAGGAGCGTCTTCTAAATGCGAAGCTAATTCAAGTGTCCAATACATATCTCTTTAATTAAGTTACATTTTTCGCAAAAATAATATTTAATTTAACTAATGCAAGAAATTTCCCCTTAATTCTTTGTTAATGGGTGTATGTATCAGATAATCAGATTTCTAAAATGAAAAATTTATTTACGGTTATTGTATTCCGTCCAGGCTTTATTCATTTTTTCGTAGACTTCCTGCTCAAAACTCTTATCGTTATCATGCAGTTTCGGGTCGGTCTGTATAGGTTTTAATACCGTGATTTCAATTACGCCGGATCTGGATCCATATGTTGATCCATCATCAAACATAATTTTCCAGGCATTGTGGATCACCACGGGAAGGATGGGGATATTATTTTCTACCGCCATTTTAAAGGCGCCGGCTTTAAAAGGATGCAGTATCGGCGGATAACCATCGTCTATTTTTCCTTCCGGGAAAATAACCACGTTTTTTCCCTGCTGTAGCAATTCGGTCGCACGCTTGTATGCTTTAAAGGAGGATATCTTACTTTCTCTCTTAACAGGAATATCGATCGTACGGAAGAATATCCTGGTAACCGGATTGTCCATCAATTCGATCTTTCCAATAAAAGAAAAAGGTTTTGGACACAAGTAGGTCAACGCCGTAATGTCCAGTATAGATGTATGGTTCGGGCAGATGATGTAATTTTGGGACCAATCTACCGGTTCTTCATAATGCACTTTAATCCTTATACCCACCAGGTATAAACTGGTCACACTGATCCATTTACGGAACCATACAATAGAGTTGTAATGCTTTTCCGGGTTTTTCGCTAAAAAATAAAGAATAGGGTAGCTGAGGATGTAGAAAAATAGTACCGCAGCGAAATAGAAAAACCTATGCATTTTTTAGTATTTAGTAGTAAGTATTTAGTATTTAGACCTGTTTTGAGTATTTAGTAGTAAGTATTTAGTATTTAGACCCTGGCGGCTTAATAAATCATTTAAAACTTTAAAATTATTTAAAAATTCAAAATCTTTTTTAACAAACATAGGTCTAAATACTAACTACTATATACTAACTACTTCTAGAAGACATAGGTCTAAATACTAACTACTATATACTAAATACTAGCGAGCGATAGCTGCGCTATCGCGACATTTCCGCATAGTATTTATGGAACAATGGAATTGTTTCGATACCTTTCAGGTAGTTTTCAATGCCATATTTTTCATTAGGGGAGTGCAGGTTGTCGCTGTCTAATCCGAAACCTAACAATACGGTTTTAATACCTAATTCTTTCTCGAATAGAGCAACGATTGGAATCGAACCACCACCACGAGTAGGGATAGGTTTTTTGTTGAATGTTTCTTCAAGTGCTTTCTCTGCTGCTTTATAGGCGATGCTATCGGTAGGAGTAACCACAGGCTCTCCACCATGATGAGGTTTTACTTCTACTTTTACAGATTTTGGAGCGATGGCTTCAAAATGGTCTTTGAATAATTTCGTGATACGCTCAGAGTTTTGGTTAGGAACCAAACGCATAGAGATTTTTGCGAAGGCTTTAGAAGGTAAAACTGTTTTTGCACCTTCACCAATATATCCACCCCAGATACCATTTACCTCCAAAGTAGGACGGATACCTGTGCGTTCGATCGTTGTGAATCCTTTTTCGCCCCATAATTCCTGAACACCTAAATCTTCTTCATAGGTTTCGATATCAAATGGCGCTTCGTTCAATGCTTTTCTTTCTGCTTCAGTCAATTCCAACACATCATCATAAAATCCAGGGATAGTGATGTGGTTGTTCTCATCATGCAAAGAAGCGATCATTTTAGCCAGGATGGTTGCTGGGTTTCCAACTGCTCCACCGTAAACACCAGAGTGAAGGTCGCGGTTTGGTCCTGTTACCTCTACCTCTACGTAAGATAGTCCACGTAGACCTGTTTCCAACGATGGGCTTTCCAAGCTGATCATCGAGGTGTCCGAAATAACAATCACATCAGCTTTTAAACGTTCTTTATTGGCACTTACAAAAATACCTAAGTTGGCCGAACCAACTTCTTCTTCACCTTCGATCATGAATTTAACATTACATGCCAAAGCATTGTTCTTCATCATGTATTCGAAAGCTTTCACGTGCATGTAGAACTGACCTTTATCATCAGCTGCACCACGAGCATAGATTTTACCATCACGTACGGTAGGTTCAAATGGTGGAGTCTCCCATAGTTCAATAGGATCTGCCGGTTGCACATCGTAGTGTCCATAAACCAAAACAGTAGGTAAAGATGGGTCGAAGATTTTTTCTCCGTATACAATTGGGTAGCCTGCTGTAGGACAAATCTCTACATTATCTGCTCCCGCATCTTTAAGTTTTTGTGCTACAAATTCCGCGGTGTTCAATACGCCTTCTTTAAATTGAGGGTCTGCACTTACTGACGGAAAGCGCAATAATTCAAATAATTCTTCTAAGAAGCGATCCTTATTTGCTTCTACATAGTCTTTGATATTTTGCATTTTTAATGGGTTTTTACAAATGTAATGAAATATATTTTAGTAAGGCTGTAACAAATTGCCCCTAGGGTCGACAAATGAAATGAATTGAATGGATCAGCTAGCTATCCGATTGCTGTTAATTATTTGTTAAAACGAAATGCTTTTAACCGTATTTCTCAGTTTTGTGATAATTTTGCGTACCATTTAATCCTTTGAACTTTTTTATTAATTCTATGAAATTTTTTACAAGCGTTTTTCTAACCCTCTTTTTCGGTTTGATCTCCTTGCAGACTTTTGCCCAGAAAAAAATTACTGGAGAGATTCTTTCAGAAACCGACAAAACAAAACTTAGCAATGCCAGCGTGATGCTATTGCAGGCTAAAGATTCCATTTTGGTGGATTTTGCCCGAGTAAATCAAGATGGTAAGTTCAGTATCAACAATCCAGATACGGCAGATTACCTATTGATCGTAAGCTATCCAAAATTTGGTGAGTACTTCCAGAACATCAAAAAAGGAACTGGTGATTTGGCATTGGGACAGATCAATTTGCAATCCGCCGCCAGTTTGATCGAAGAAGTTTTGGTGACCGGAAAGATTCCGGTCGTGGTCAAAGGGGATACGGTCGAATATGACGCATCCAGCTTTGCAACGGAAAAGAATGCGAAGGTGGAGGATCTTTTAAAGGTATTGCCAGGGATTTCGGTCGATGCGAGTGGAAAGATTACCGCGCAGGGTAAGACTGTAGAAAAGGTATTGGTTGACGGAGAAGAATTCTTCGGAGACGATCCTACCTTAGTGACCCGTAATATCCGTTCAGATATGGTGGATAAGGTGCAGGTATATGAGAAGAAAACGGAAGCGGCTGAACGTACAGGTGTGGATGATGGAACGCGTGTGCAAACCATCAATGTGAAATTGAAAGAAGAAGCGAAGAATGGTATGTTCGGAAAAGCGGAAGCCGGAGGGGGTACCGATGGTGATAATGGTTTCTACTTAGGAAAATTAGCCTTAAACCGATTCAAAGGATCGACTAAAATCTCCGCTTTTGGAGTGGGTGCCAATGATGGAACTATCAGCTTAGGTTGGGAAGATGAAGAGAAGTTTGGAATGGGCGATGGTGGAATAGAGGTTATGGAAGATGGAGGGGTAAACTTCAGCTTCGGTGGTGATGCTTTTAGCAATTGGAATGGAAAAGGACAACCGAAGGCTTTGACTGGTGGGGTATCTTATATGGATGCTTGGAAAGACAAAAAGCATAAGTTGAACTTAAGCTATAAATATGGTCAGATCGAAAACAATTTTTCGGATAATTTTATCCGCGAGACGCCAACCGAAGGGGGCTATTTGAACAGCAATACCACCAATAATAATCAAACGGATGCGAATAGACATCGTTTCAATACCAAATACGATTATGCGATCGATTCATTAACGGCATTGACGCTAAAGGTTTCTGGCTCAAGAGAAAAGAATACCAATAGTTTAATGGTAAATGGGGAGACTTTCCAGGATGGTACAAAAGTATCGGATAACAGTAGTGAGCAACGTGGGGAGACAACAACCCAAAACGTTTCCTATGATGCCTATCTAACTCGTAAATTCAAGAAAGAAGGCCGTTCATTGGCTTTGCGTTTCGCAGGTAATAATTCAGAAGAGGAAGGCGATCTTTTATTGGAATCTGAAAACAACAATTATGCTTTGGGAACTTCCCAAGTAATCGATCAATTGAAGAATAAGACATCCAATTCGGATAACATTGTTTCTTCCGTGACGTATACAGAACCTTTGGGCAAGCTTTTCAGAACCTCATTCAATTATGAGTTTGCATCCTCTAAAACCCATGCCATTGTAAATTCCTTCAATAAGGATGCAAGTGGTGGCTATACGGTATTGGATGATGAATTCAGTAATGACTTCAACTTTAACACCACCCGCAATTCCGGAGGAATCGGTTTTGGATATAAGACGGAAAAGATCGATGTGTATCTGAATAATGTGCTTCGTCATGATGACTTGAGCCAAATGAACAATTATGCAAATACAGGGCTGAGCAGGGATTATCTGACCTATAACCCGAACGCTTATTTGCGATACAACATTTCAAAATCTAAACGTATTAACTTAAATTATAGCTATCGCAATAGTTTGCCTTCGCTGTTCCAGATTCAACCATTACGTCAGAATACGGACCAGATGAACGAATATTTTGGTAATGAAAACCTGGTTCCTTCCAAATCAAGTAGCTTCGGGTTAGGGTTCAACTCCTGGGATATGATGAAAGGTAAATATATCTACCTATGGGCAAATGCAGGACAGACCATCGATGCGATCCAGACCAATGTGGTGATCGAAAAGGGAGGTTTAAGGAAGCTTTATTACGAGAACATGGATAAAAACTCCACCAATGTATCTGTTTATGGAGGTGCCGGATTTGATCTGATCCGTAAATGGCAATTAAAATCCAACTTCAATCTGAATGCCTCATACAATAGATACTATAATTATATTAACGATAGAACAATTGCGAATCCTACTGATGAGTTTGCGGAGAACGTAAATGACAATTTTAATTACGGACTGAGCATCGGTTTTGAAAGAAACACGACGAAGAAAGTAGATTTCAACTGGACCTTTACACCAGGGTTCCGTACCTTGAAAACTTCGTTGAACCCAGAACGTAACAGTGACGGATTCACCTTCAACAGTGATCTGACGGTGAAAGCTTACCTTCCTTGGAAAATTACCTTATATGGAGAGGGTACTTATGACTATGAAGCACCTACGGATGCTTTACCTGAACGTTTCGAACGTATTCTTTTCAAACCGGGGATTTCCAAGAAATTCTTGAAAAGTGAAGGTCTGATCTTAGACTTTTATGTAAATGATGTGTTCAATCAGAATAAGGGGTTCAGCAGATCGCAGTACAACGGAGCGATTACACAGAATACCTACAACACCATCTCCAGGTATTACATGTTGAAGTTAACTTGGGAGTTCACTAAAATGATAGGAGTAAATTAATCATGAAAAAGCATTTATATATAGCCGTTTTATTTTTTCTAGGCCTAGGTTTGCAAGCGGCGCAAGCACAATACGCCTATTTCCCAACTGAGGGAGCAATTACATACGAAAAGACCATCCACATCAAGAACTTGATGAGACGTTATATGAACAGTTTAAAGGACGGGGATATGTCACGTACATATATGGAACAAATGGTATCAAAATCTCCGGAAACAGCTGTTTTAGAAAGGAAATTATCATTCCGTGGCAATGAAACCTATTTTGAACCGATGCCTCGTGAACAGAACCAACTGGTTTCCCAAATGCTGATGATGTTGGATAATGGGGCTAAGGTCTACCAAAACCTGGAAAAAGAACAAGTATCCATGGCGATGGATTTTGGTGGTTCTGCCATCGTTGTTCAGGATAGCTTAACGGACGTAAAATGGAAGATTACCAATGAATACAGAAACATTGCTGGCTACGATTGCCGCCGTGCGAATGGAATTACCTTAGATTCAGTGTATGTAGTTGCTTTCTATACGGATCAGATCCCTACATCAGGAGGACCGGGAAGTATCCATGGTTTACCAGGGATGATCTTAGGGTTTGTGGTTCCGGAGCAGCACTTCAACATCTACGCAACCAAAGTGGAAATGACCGCGCCTACCATTAAGACCGATATCTTCAAGAAAAAAGATAAGCCCAATACCCGCAGAGAGGTCAAGGCTAAAATGAAAGAAGTTATGGGACAATGGATGACCGATAAACAGATTGATCTCATGATGGCCAGTCTATTCCTATAGACGAGGAGCCAATAGCTAAAAAAGCCCGATTCAATGGAATCGGGCTTTTTTATTTTCAAAAATAAGCAAGCTTATTTTTTACCTTCGTTTTTCTTAGAAGTTACTTCGTTACGAATTTCTTGTGCTAATGTTTTGATGTCTTGTAAACCTTTACGCACGCGTGTTCCAGCAGCAGAGTTACCGTTGTTGAAGAATTTTTCTGCGTCAGCTTCGATAGAAGCTACTAGCTCTTTTAATTTAGTGTAGTTTTCCATTTTTTAATTAATATAATTTTAGTTTTTCTTAATTAATTCTCTAATATATCATAAATATACAAAAGGAATACAAACAAAGCGAATTTTGTAATCTTTTTTTATGTTTCAAAACACCGTTTTGAGGCAATTACTCCACAATTTTCAATTCGTCGATGATGTTTGTTGCTCCAGCAAACTTGTCGATGATGAACAAAACGTATCGAATATCTACTGAAATTGTACGTTGCAATTTAGGATCGAAAATCACATCACCAGCCATTGCCTCGATGTTACCATCAAAAGCTAAGCCAATAAGTTCGCCATTGCCATTCAATACAGGGGAACCTGAGTTACCACCTGTGATATCCTGATCACTCAAGAAGTTCACCGGCATGTATCCAGCTTTGTCTGCATAACGTCCATAGTCCTTATTTTCATATAGTTCCATTAAACGTTTAGGAAGATCGAACTCCTCGTCACCTGCTTTATATTTCGCGATCGTACCTTTCAAGGTCGTGTAATTATTTACTTTGGCATCGTTGCGAGCATCCTTAGGAAGGGCACGAATGGTACCATAAGTTAAGCGTAAGGTAGAGTTTGCATCTGGGTAATATTTTCCTTTTGGATCCATTTCCAATACACCTGCAATGTACTTACGGGTAGCCGCTTGGAACTTATCCGTCAATGTTGCCAACTCCGGATTGCTCTCACGACTTTTTTCTACCAATGCATTAGAAATTTTTAACAAAGGATCATTTGTAACTTTCGATGCATCTGGATTTTTCAAATAAGCTTCCAATTTCGCTTTAGAACCGAATATACTGTTGTCAAACGCTTGCTGAACATCTGCTTGGAAATTACCATTGTTTTTGTTTGCCATCTCGCGGATGTATGGAGCAATGTTTCCTGCTTTTGCAGCATAAAGATTCAACTCATCTGCCAACACATCTACTTCCAA
The DNA here is from genome assembly GCF_002734245.1 of Sphingobacterium sp. 1.A.4. NCBI lineage: Bacteria > Pseudomonadati > Bacteroidota > Sphingobacteriia > Sphingobacteriales > Sphingobacteriaceae > Sphingobacterium > Sphingobacterium sp. 1.A.4. The sequence continues at coordinate 165,647 of NZ_PEAZ01000041.1, read as the reverse complement.
CGGCATATAGGCCTTATCGTAATTGTCATTGATGAACGCTTGTAAACGTGTAGCTAATTCTGCACGTTTTGCTTGGTCTAAGCTAGCATATTGTTGCAATGCAGAACTTAATGAATAAGGTAGGGAAGCAAAAGTAGAAGAACGCATCATGCCTGTTAAATAGTTATCATGTCTAGCCTTTTCATTGGTTTTTGCATAATATTCATTAATAGTGCTGATCACATCGCCATATTCTGCTTTATTAGCCGCTTTGTTCGCCCATTTGTTGAATTTCTTCTCTTGTTTTGCTTTTGTAGCTGCGGTCTTGTGCTTCGTTAATGCATCGATCATCCCTTGTCTGTTTTTCCAATAGTTAGCAACACCAGAATATTTAGAGGCATAATTGATCTTAACAGCTTGGTCTTTATCCATGTATTTTTTCATGGCATCCATACCCACTTTCGAAGCTTCCACCCAAGCCGGGTAAGCGAATTTCACATTCTGATCGATACCTGCTGCATTCATCCAACGGTTGGTACGGCCAGGGTATCCTAAGATCATGGAGAAATCACCTTCTTTGATCCCTTTGATGCTGATCGGAAGGAAATGTTTTGGTTTCAATGGCACATTCTCTTTGGAGTATTCTGCCGGGTTACCGTTCTTATCACCATATACACGGAAGATCGAGAAGTCACCGGTGTGGCGTGGCCATTCCCAGTTATCGGTATCTCCACCAAATTTACCAATGCTGTTCGGAGGAGTACCTACTAAACGTACATCGGTATAATCTTGGTAAACGAAATAATAATATTCATTTCCGTTGAAGAAAGGACGTACAGAAACCACATATTTACCACCTTCACTATTCTCTGCCTGGATCTTTGCAATCTCTTGGTTAATGATTTTCTCTCTTTCCTTCTCGGTCATCTTATCATTTACCAATCCTAAAATACGTTTGGAAACATCATCCATACGAACGAAGAAACGAACGAATAAAGATTTAGGTTTTAGCTCTTCGCTATGGTTTTTTGCCCAGAAACCATTGGTTAAATGGTCGTTTTCAGGAGTAGATAATTCAGCGATGGCGCCATAACCACAGTGGTGGTTGGTGAACACCAATCCGCTTCCAGATACGATCTCTGCTGTACATCCACCGTTGAATTGTACGATCGCATCTTTTAGGCTGGAGTTGTTAATGCTGTATATCTCTTCAGCAGAAAGCTTCAACCCTTTTTTTTGCATGTCGGCCTCATTCATCTTTTTCAGATACATCAGGAACCACATACCCTCGTCCGCAAACGAGAAGGTGCTAACTAGGGTCAGCACACATAATAATACCAGTTTTTTCATATCAACCTATTTTGTAGTATCACAAATTTAGAAAAATGTTTCGCTATCTTTGCAAGGATGGCATCATTTGAAGATTTTAAACTCAACAAGCAGCTTCTCAATGCGGTTGCAGAAGCAGGCTATACCATTCCAACGGAAATTCAGGAAAAAGCAATCACCCCTGTTCTAGCGGGACAGGACGTGATGGGAATTGCCCAAACCGGAACGGGAAAGACTGCAGCTTATGTACTACCCATGCTGATGAAGCTGAAATATGCACAAGGCAATGACCCTCGGGCGCTTATCTTAAGCCCTACCCGGGAATTGGCTATGCAGATTGAAGAGAATATCCGTTTGTTCTCCACCTACCTGGATTTACGTACCGTATTATTATACGGTGGTCTAGGTCCTAAAACCCAAAAAGAACAACTGGCAAAAGGCTGTGATATAATTGTGGCTACACCAGGTCGCTTCTTGGACCTATACCTAGAAGGAGAGATCAACACCAAAAGTCTCAAATTCTTAGTCTTGGATGAGGCAGACAAGATGATGGACATGGGTTTTATCAGTAAAATCCATCGGATTTTGGAAATCGTGCCACGTAAGCGTCAAAACTTACTGTTCTCGGCCACCATGAGCGAATTAGTTCGTAAGATTGCAGGAGATTTCTTGGAATTCCCAACTGTAATAGAGGTGACGGAACAAGCTACACCCGCCAAAACAGTCGAACAAAGTCTATATCATGTACCTAATTTAAAGACGAAGCTGAATTTATTACAGCATTTCTTTAAAGATGATCAAGCCTTTACAAGGGTCATCGTTTTCTGTAAAACAAAAACAGTGGCCGATAATATATTTGGTTATCTGGAGCGTAAATATGGACCAGAAGCGGTACGTGTGATTCACGCCAATAAAGGACAAAATACCAGGATCAATTCGATTAATTCCTTCAAGGAAGGATCCGTACGTATTTTGGTCGCTACGGATGTGGCAGCTCGAGGATTGGATGTGACTCAGGTAAGCCATGTGATCAATTTTGATGTACCGATCGTTATTGAAGATTATGTACATCGCATTGGTCGTACGGGAAGAGCCTATAATACTGGTGATGCGATTACCTTTTGTAATCCAGCTGAAGAATATTATGTCGTGAAGATCGAAAAGTTGATCAAGCAAACCATTCCAGTGAAGGAGATGCCTGCAGAAGTGGTACTGGAGAAAACACCGTTCGATGAGAAACAAGCAATTGCCCGTGAAATAGATAACCAGAAAAAGAAGGACGATCCTGATTTCAAAGGTGCTTTCCATGAGAAGAAATATGCCATGAAGATGAACAACAGAAAGTCGTCTGGCCGGGGGTCGGGAGCAAAGGGAGCAGGAAAAGGGAAAGGACCTAAGAAAGGGCCTTCAAAATCTGGAAAAAGAAGATGAAATTAACTCCCCTCAATATCACATTGGCCTGTATTATCGTATGGGCAATCTCTGAAATGGGCGATTCAAAAGAACCCTTGTTTTCCTGGGGATGGCTCATTTTGTTGATCGTTGTCCTGATTATTCTGGATATCCTGTTCCGATTATGGACCAAGGATCTCAAGAAATTATGGATGATGCAGATTGGCTTTGTGCTCGTAGTGGGGATCATTAGTATATTGATAAAAACACAGTTTTAGATATGAAAAAAGCAGAAATAAAGCTCCAAGTAGAATTGGATGATAAGAATGTTCCAGAGCAGATCCTATGGAGTTCATCGGATGGCGAGTCAAGTGATGAATTGCCGGCAAAGGCTATGTTTTTAGCTTTATGGGATAGCCAATATAAAAATTCCATGCGTATTGATCTTTGGACCAAGGATATGCCGTACGATGAAATGAAAAGATTCTTTTACGAGACTATGCAAACCTTAGGCGATTCTTTCCTTAGAGCATCTGGAGGTGATCCAATGGCCGAAAAAGTAATTGCCGATCTTCGGGATTATTGCGCACATTACGCCGATAAAATGGAGATTTTAGAACAACAGAATTAACTTCAACTATACACATCATAAAGGACATGAATTATTTTTTGGTAAAGTCAGAGCCCTTCAAGTATAGTTGGGAACAGTTTAATAAAGATGGTGAAACTTTCTGGGACGGTGTTCGTAATTATCAAGCGAGGAACAACCTGAAAGCCATGAAAAAGGGTGATCTTGTTCTATTTTACCATTCCAATGAAGGGAAGGAAATTGTAGGTATGGCGAAGGTGGTCAAGGAATTTTACCAAGATCCAACGACCGAGGATGAGCGTTGGGTAGTGGTGGATCTGGCACCTGTTGAAACATTCAAGGTTCCCGTAACCTTGGAAACCATTAAAGCTGATCCGCAATTGCAGGATATTGCCTTGGTTAGACAGGGACGATTATCGGTGATGCCCTTGAAAAGAGAAGAATTCGATCGATTGGTCGCTATGGGTACTGGCGAGTAGATCCGAAAGCATCACTCATTCAAAATCCATGTTTACACAGTGAATAGCCTTATTCACTCATTCTTTTTTAATCTCCTAAATATTTAATTTACCTTTAATAAGTATGTATGCAGACAGGCACAAAGCCCATACATCCTTATTGGCTAATTATATATGCTTTACCATGATAAAAGCGGTAATTTTGGATGATGAAAGCCGTGGCAGCACCTTACTTCAACATAAGCTTCAGGATTTCAGGGAGGTAATTGAAGTGATCGCTGTTTATAACGATCCCCAGGAGGCTTTACAACAAATAAGAAACCTCAAGGTCGATGTTGTGTTTCTGGACGTGGAAATGCCCATTATGAATGGCTTTGAATTCCTGGAAAGCCTTGGCCAGTTTGATTTTGAAGTCATCTTTGTAACCGCCTATAATATCTATACACTTGATGCGCTGAAGGCGAATGCGCTGGATTACCTGCTCAAACCTGTGGATATGGAAGAGCTCAGAAAGGCAATAGACAAACTGGAATCTAAAATTCAGTTGAAAGAGAAGATCCGGAAAATGGATTTTCACGAATCCAAACCAAATCCTGCTTTAAAAATGGCTTTACCGACCTCCGAGGGGATACATTTAATTAAAAGAGAAGATATCCTCCGTGTAGAAGCCATGAGCAATTACAGTGTTTTCTACCTCACGAACCTCTCTAAGATCATGGTATCCAAAACGTTGAAAGAGTTTGAGGTTCAATTGGAGACAGGTAATTTCTTGCGGATAAACCGAAGTATAATCGTAAATTTAGATTATATCATCAAATACAAAAAAGGCGATGGTGGTACGGTGGAGATGATTGATGGTTCAGAACTTGAAGTCTCCGCCAGTAAGAAAAACCTATTGATAGAACGATTATTTTCCACTTAAAACAATCTGTTTTGGCATGCAGGATATTCCTTTTGGTTGTTTTTACCTTTCTGTTTAACTCTACGATTGGACAGGAAAGAACCTATAATTTTCTGCATTTTACGGTAAAAGAAGGGCTTGCCAGTGATCGGATTGCTGGGTTGGCGAAAGATAGCAAAGGGCTGCTCTGGATCAGTACAAAGAGGGGTTTATCCTATTTTGATGGACTCCGGTTTGTAGATGTCAACCTCAATTACGCCAAGGAAGCTTTTTCTAATAACCTGGGTCGAATTTCCATAGACCAAAAAGACCGTTTATGGATCACTACCCATAATCGTGGCCTACTCTGTTATGATCCGTCGTTTCCGCCAGATCAGGCGGTGAAGTCTTTTTATGCAAAAGTCTCCAATGGTGACCTGATCAAATCCGATCTGTACGATGTGCTGGCTGCTAAGTCTGGTCTTGTTTATTTTGGAGGGCAGGAAACCAATCTTCAGGTGTTGAATCCGGAAATTGGAGAGGTTTCTTTGGTTCACTTCCCTGGATTAACACGCCATACCTTTGCCAGTGTTTATTCCTTAGCGGAGGATCAGGAAGGTAATATATGGATTGGTACCCGGTATAATGGGTTACTGAAATATCATCCCAAAACCAAACAAACGTTATACTTCAACCTGGAAAATCCGGGTGAGAATGCGGTGTCCAGTTTTGCGCTTGCACCGGATGCGGTTTATGCAGGTTATTATGATCATGACGTGATCCGCTTGGATTATGACATGAAGCGATTTCAATCGCAATTGTTGCACTGGAACAAGAATAAAGATTTCTATGATAATTTTGCCAGTGCTTTGGCCTACCTTCCGAAGGAAGATCAATTGCTAGTTGGGCATAATGTTAGGGGTATGGAGATCCTTCATAGGCATAACGGTGAGATCGAACGTATCTCCTGGGATAAACTGATGCCCGAGCTTCCTAAGCCTTCCCGGATACAGGAGATTCTGCCGGTTGAACAAGGCTATTGGATCGGTAGCGAATCGGGATTGTTCTTCTACGCCAATCCATTGAATACTGTTTCTACCTTGATTTCTAACCCCAAATATGCAACAGATCCCATTCAACATATCCGCAATTGGAGGGGAGATCCTTGGTATTTTACACAAACCACTTTTGGCAAGATAAGCCCAGATTTTAAGCAAAGACTGAGCAGTTTTTCCTTGGATAGCTTAAAGATTAGTGCCATCCATGCGACCTCTTCAGGCCTATTGTTCTCCACTTACGATAATGGCGTTTATCGTTTCGTGGAAGATAGAAAGAAACTGGAACCCTTGGAAATCATAGGCCATACCCATGGCTTTGGAAAGGCCGATTGCAATAAACTGATCGTGGATACCATCAAGGGAATCCCACATTATTGGATCGGATCCTGGAGCTCAGGACTCTATAAATATAATCTATCGAGCAAAACCATGGAACTTTACCATGAAAAGAATGGATTGCCCAATCAGAAAGTGATCAGTATTGGTAAAGATCCTCGGGGTGATATTTGGATTGGGATGGATGGTTTTGGCCTGCTGTTATTAAAGAACAAGGAACACCCCGATAAGGCTTTTGAACAGTTCCGTTTCAATGAAAAAAAGGAGAATGCTTTAGAATCGAATACCATATTCTCATTCTTTTCCGACAGTGATGATCGGTTTTGGTTCAGCAATCTGCAAACGGGGATAGGAGAAATCATCAAGCAGGGCAACACCTACGAGTTCAAACAATATCGGGATGATCATGCTTTACCATGGTTGCATGCCAAGCGCATGTTAGAGGATGGAAATAAACTGATCTGGATGAGCACATCTGATGGTACCATGGTTTTTGATAAGAAGAACAAACAATTCCATCAACTTTTGCCAGGTAAGGGCATATATCCTGCGGAACATATTCATACCTTTGATGTTTACCTCCGAGGCCAAACCTTGGTTTGGTGCACCGATAAAGGATTGATAATTGGAGATCTTCGATCACTACCTTTCCAACAGCAACCGAAAAACCATAGACCCATCCTGAGTAGGCTTATGGTCTCTCATCAGGATCAATCCTACCGATTGAGAAAGGATAAACTCGTATTCGCCGCCAAAGAGAACAATTTTTCCCTATCCTTTTCGATTCCCGAACAGGCCACCGGCCAACCGTTGAAGTTTGCCTATCAATTAAAGGGGCAGGATGAGGACTGGGTAGTAGCCAACACTGAGCAGACCGCCTATTACAATAATCTCAAGGGTGGAGAGTATGTATTTGCGGTAAAAGTAGGGGATAGGTTTGGGAATTGGTCATCCGAGATATTGGAAATCCCTATCGAGATGAAATCCTATTGGTATGCTACGGGCTGGTTTAAAACCTTGCTGGCGCTTTTCTTCCTATCTGCCATAATCCTGTTCTTCGCTTATCGAATCCATCAGCAAAAGAAAATAAACCGTATCTAAGCAAATTACAATGAAAAGTTAGAGGAGGAATTAGCCTTAAAGGTAGAAACGATAAAAATACAGGCAGCCGACATTGAAAGGGAAAAACAGGATAAGATGGAAAAGGATTTCAAACAGAAGTTGTTTGAAAGTGAACTGAAAGCCATACGCTCGCAGATGAATCCGCATTTCATATTTAATGTACTGAATTCTATTGAGGCTTATGTCGTGGAAAATGATAGCAGGAACGCCAGCAATCTGATCCAGAAGTTTTCCTCCTTGAGCCGGATCGTATTGGAAAATTCCCAATATTCCATTGTTTCCATCAAATCAGAGATCCAATTGGTGCGTTTGTACCTGGAATTGGAACAGCATCGATTCAATCATGCTTTTGATTTTGAAATAGTCTATGGAAAAGCATTGGATGAAGAGATTAAGATCCCTTCGATGCTGATCCAACCTTTAGTGGAGAACGCAGTGCATCATGGGATACGGCATCTGAAAGATAAACCGGGCAAAATCCTGATTCGTATGGAAGTGGATGAAGATCAGGTGATGATCTGGATCTTAGATAATGGCGTCGGATTCCAAAATAAAAAACCGAACAAACCGAATGTTTTTAAATCCACCTCCTTTGGGATCAAGGGAATACAGGAACGGATCCATATGATCAATGAGAATTATCCTACGCCCCTTGCCCATCTATTATTTGATGAAGCACATAAAGAGCCAGGGTACACGACTCAAGTTGCTATTTTCCTACCTCGGAAATAGCAACTCAGCAGTTAGCTTTATGCAGGATCTTTCGGTGCAAACAACTTAACCAGGTTTTTGATCTTCGTTGCATTCTCTGGTTTTAGTTTACCAGCCAATAAAAGTCTTAATTCTCTTCGTTGTTGCGCCTCCTCAAACAGGATCTTTTCCGTATCCGTCTCCGCGACCAATGCAGGGATAGGTTTTGGCTTTCCCTCTTCATCGATGGAAACAAAGGTATAATAAGCCTCGTTGGACTTTACTTTCGTCCCTTGTGGAAGGTTCTGTGCAAAGATTTCCATGCGTACCTCTACGGAAGTATTGAAGGCACGGGTTACCTGTGCCTGAATAGTAACCACCTCGCCCAATTTGATGGACCGTTTAAACGATACATTATCCACAGAAACGGTGACAACCTGATTATTACAATGTTTTTGTGCCGCCATGGCCGAACAGATATCCATCCAGTACAATAAGCGACCACCCATTAGATTGCCGAAGGTATTGGTATCGTTGGGTAGCACCAACTCGTTCATTTCTGTATAGGATTCTCTAGCAAATTTCTCTCGCATCATTATTTCATGTAAAATTTGATCTGTTGATCGATTGAAGGAAGCGAATCACGAAAGGACGTAGGTTGATACCCCAGTTCTTTCTTCGCTTTATCAAGTATAAACCCCGTTTTTTGCGGACGGTTTTCCGATTGGCCAATTTCTCCCGCACTGATCGGGCTGATCAGGGATTGATCATATCCCCAGTAATCAGCGATCTCCTGTACGGCTTCTAAAACCGAATACATCTTTTCGCTGGAAATATGATAGATGCCGGTTGCCGATTTTTCGATGCACAAGATACAGGCATCCGCTAAATCATCCACCCAGGTAGGCATACGCCATTGGTCATTAACCACCTTGATGGCCTCATTGGCACCTAATTTTGATTTAGCCCATAAAACCAGATTGGATCTTTTTTTATCGGCGATGACGCCATAGACCAAAATAGTTCGGAGAATAGCCGCTTTGGCAGAAGAAGCCAAAATGATCTGCTCCGCCGCAACTTTACTCGCGCCATAGGCATTGCAGGGATTCGTTTCATCGATCTCTTTATAAGGCCCATTTTTGCCATCAAATACAAAATCGGTGGATAGAAAGGTTAAATGGATATTATTTTTTTCTGCAGCTTCCAATAGCAGCTTCACGACATCCACATTCAGCTTTTGGCATAATGCAGGATCCTGTTCGCAGGCTTCCACAGCCGTCATCGCTGCAGTATGTAGGATATGGGTCGGTTGGAATTCCTCCATCAATTCAACTAAGCCCTCTTGATCCAACAGGTCCAGTTGAACAAAACGATAACCCGTATTGTTCGGATTGCGGTTGGGCGATTGGGAAGTGCAACAAAGCGTATAATGTGTTTTTTCAAGAATAAAATCCGTGCACTTTTGTCCCAAGAAACCATTTGAACCTGTCAATAGCACCCTAGTAGAAGAATTCCCTAATTTGTCCATATAAAATCCATTTTAGGTTGTTTCATCGAATTATCGATTACATCGATTTCTAATTTTAGGATAGCTTCTAAAGCCTTGTAATCTATTTTATCCGCATCATCCGTTGGTTTGTGGTAATCATCATGACCACCGGTGTGAAAGAATAAAACAGGGATATTTTTACGATAGAAGGAGGTCTGATCGGATCCACCATTCCCATCTTTGCTCTTGTTGAATTTGATGCTGCTGCTGATGCCCTCAAATATCTTTGGAAAGGCCGAGCTAGTGCCATATCCGATAACCGCCAATCCATTTTCCGGTTGGTATCGGCCGATCATATCCATGTTCAACATCCAATGTATGTTTTCCAATGGAATGGTCGGTTTTTCTGTGAAATGTTTCGATCCTAATAAGCCCAGTTCTTCCGCTCCAAAACCTATGAACAGAAAATTGAATGCCTCTTTAATGTTATTGCTGGAATAATGTCTTGCCAACTCCAATAACCCCGCTACCCCGGAAGCATTATCATCTGCACCATTATGGATTTTTCCTACACCCAAGGAATCCCTTGATCCGCCAATATGGCCATAACCCAAATGGTCGTAATGCGCGCCAATAACAATGGTATAGGGAGATTGGTTGTCTATAAAGCCGATGATATTATCCGATGATCTTTCTGGGTCTTCTACTTTTTTACGGGTAACTTTAGCAAGAAAGGGCTGCCGGTATCCTTGTTCGCCTTTGGGAAGCAGACCATATTTTTTGAAATGTTTCTCTACATAATCGGCTGCTTTCAAAGATCCTTCCATACCCGTTTCCCGACCTTTCATCTTATCGGCAGAAAGGTATTCGATATGTTTTTTAAGGTTCTTCACTTTTACTTGAGCCTGAGAAAGGCTTATAAAGCAACAGCTAAGGATTAAGGATGCCACAACAAATGGCTTTCGGAAATTTATCATGACCAAATATACATAATCCAAAAAAGGAAGGAGGTACTAATCCATGAATATATGGTTAGTAGCGACGAATTAATCTTCTACGATCTCTGAATTCACATTTGAATTTTCCACGTGCTCTTCTTTGAAATAGCGTTTTTGGAAAATCAAGATCATGATAACCCCCACGGTGATGGCGGAGTCAGCGACGTTGAAGATCGGGCTGAAGAACTGGAATCGTTCGCCACCCCAGAATGGGAACCAATCCGGAAAGGTGCCATTGATCAATGGAAAATGCAACATATCGACCACATAGCCATGTAAAAAGGTAGCATAGCCACCGCCTTCAGGAAATAATACCGCTTTTTGGAAAGGGGTACTTTCGCTGAATATCATACCATAAAATGCAGAATCGATGATATTTCCCATGGCACCGGCAAATATCAGGGCTACATTCAGGATAAAACCACGGTTATACTTATTCTTGATCATGTAATGCAAGCCATAACCGATACCGATTACCGCGATGATACGAAACACGCTAAGAAATAACTTGCCATATTCTCCACCGAATTCCATGCCATAGGCCATTCCAGGGTTTTCGATAAAATGAATCAAAACCTTGTCGCCAATCACTTTGAATTGTTGGTTAATGGTCATGTTCAGTTTTACCCAGAATTTAGAAATCTGGTCGATCAATAAAATGATGGTAATGAGTAATACGGGCTTGGTATATCCTTTCATAGTACATAAAAAATGGTCTTTGCGCAATTACAAAGACCATTTGTTTTTAATCTTTCGCTTAATATTGTTTGTTTTTTGCCTCGATACTTAAGGTAGTATGAGGTACTGCTTTCAATCTTTCTTTTTGAATAAGCTTTCCAGTCTCTCTACAGATGCCGTAGGTTTTGTTCTCGATGCGCACTAAAGCCGCCTCTAGGTTATCGATGAATTTTTTCTGACGTGCTGCCAGTTGGTTGATCTGCTCTTTTTCCAAAGTTGCCGATCCATCTTCCAATGTTTTGTAAGTACCTGCTGTATCATCAGTGCCGTTCGCATTGCTGTTGCTCAATGATTTGGTCAACGAGGATAATTCCTCTTTGGCAATACGTAACTTCTCAAGAATTATTGCTTTAAACTCCTGTAATTCAGCATCACTGTACCTTGTTTTCTCTGTGTTTCCCATACTTTAAATTTTTTCTATTAGTAGCAATAAATTCTCTCCATTAATCTCAACGGTGTCTCCATTTGCCAGTGTACCGTCGATTTTAAGACTGTTGGCTAAAATTTCCGTACAAATATACGAGAAATTATTTTGTACAGCTTCTTGAATTTCAGTATTTTGACTAATAGTTACATTTATACGGTCGGTAACTTCAAATCCTTTGTCTTTTCTTAAGTTCTGGATGCGATTAATGAGCTCACGAGCAAGACCTTCCTCTTTTAATTCTTGGCTAATATGGATGTCCAAAGCAACCGTTAAACGACCAAGATTGGCCACTTGCCATCCTTCTACATCTTCGGCAATAATTTCCACATCCTCTGTTGTAATGCTGTAGGCAGTACCTGGAAGCTGGATTTGACCTTTGATTTCCAGTTCGTTCAATTGTTGGGCATCCAATGCCTGAATAGCTGCACTTACTGCTTTCATATCCTTTCCGACTTTAGCACCCAAAACCTTAAAGTTAGGTTTTACCTTTTTCTTGATGATGCCGGTCGTATCGGTAATGAATTCCAGGTTTTTGATGTTCGTTTCGGAAAGTATCAAATCTTTTACTTTCTCCACCTTTTCCTGGAAGGCGTTGTCCAATACCGGAACCATGATCTTTCCTAAAGGTTGACGAACATTGATACCCGTCTTTTTACGTAGGGATAAGGTCAAGGAAGAGATATCCTGCGCCAAAGCCATACGCTCTTCCAGGTCTTTATCAACTAAATCAGCATGGTAGGCAGGATAATCTGCTAAATGTACCGATTCGAAGTTTTCTTTTTTCGTAGCAGCGTTTAGATCCAGATACAGTTGATCTGCAAAGAATGGCGATATAGGTGCCATCAATTTGGCAATAGTATCTAAACAGGTATAAAGGGTCTGATAGGCCGAGATCTTATCCTGGCTATATTCGCCTTTCCAGAAACGACGACGACATAAACGTACATACCAGTTACTCAAATGCTCATCCACGAAAGTCTGTATCGCACGTGCGGCTTTGGTCGGTTCGTAATCGGCATAGAATTCATCCACCTCTTTGCTCAAACTGTTCAGTAAAGAGATGATCCATCTATCGATCTCCGGACGATCCTGGATAGCGATTTCCGGCTCAGCATAACTGAATTTGTCGATGTTTGCATATAAGGCGAAGAAGGCATAGGTATTGTAAAGCGTACCGAAGAATTTACGGCGTACTTCATCCAATCCTTCCTCATTGAATTTCAGGTTGTCCCATGGAGCAGCATTGCTGATCATGTACCAACGGGTTGCATCCGCAGAGTATTTTTCGATGGTCGCAAATGGATCCACACCATTACCCAGGCGTTTGGACATTTTGTTTCCATTTTTGTCCAGTACCAAGCCGTTCGAAACGACGTTTTTGAAGGCTACTGAATTCTTGAACATGGTCGATATCGCGTGAAGGGTAAAGAACCAGCCACGCGTTTGATCTACTCCCTCAGCAATAAAATCTGCCGGGAAAGCAGAGAAATATTCGTCTTTGAACGGCTGAGGATCACCTTTCGCCAATTTATCGTAGTCTAATCCCCATTGTGCATACGGCATGGCTCCAGAATCAAACCATACATCGATCAGATCGGGTTCACGGTATAATTTCTGACCACCTTCTGATACCAGGATGATATCATCCACATAAGGACGGTGTAGATCCAATTCATCCGTACCGAATTTATCCAGATAGGCCTTGTTCACTCTTTTTTCATCTGCTGAAAGCACATCAGTCGATAGGGAAGCTTCCAACAAAGATCTCAATTCCGGCATGGAGCCTACGCAGATCTCTTCGTTTTCGTCCTCACTTCTCCAGATCGGAAGAGGAGTACCCCAGTAACGAGAACGGGAAAGGTTCCAGTCGACCAGGTTTTCTAACCAGTTTCCGAAACGTCCTGAACCCGTAGCTTCAGGTTTCCAGTTGATGGTTTTGTTCAAAGCCACCAATTCTTCCTTACGTGCGGTAGTTTTGATGAACCAGCTATCCAAAGGATAGTAAAGTACCGGTTTATCCGTTCTCCAACAGTGAGGATAGGTGTGCTCATATTTTTTGACATCAAATGCCTTATTGTCTTCTTTCAGTTTGATGGCGATCAATACATCCGTAGGGCGGAAATCCTTATCGGCTCTTTCTTCTGCCGAATAGTATTCTTCCTTCACGAATCGGCCAGCAAAATCAGTTACTTCCTTCACAAAACGACCGGTTTTGTCTACGGTAGGAACATCTTTTCCGAACTCATCTTTCACCATGATAGCAGGTACCCCATTTTCGCGGGCTACCCTAAAGTCATCGGCACCGTAGGTTGGTGCAGCATGAACGATACCTGTACCATCTTCCGTGGTTACAAAATCACCTATGATCACGCGGAAGGCTTTGTCAAGCAATTCTTCGGAGGTGATGTAAGGCAACAATTGATGGTACCTCAATCCCGCAAGTTCTTCCCCTTTGAATTCTGCTGCGATTTCCCAAGGGATAATTTTATCGCCTAAGCTATAGTCCTGGAAGGATACCTGTTGGCCTTCGGCCTTGAAGTGTTTCGGGATCAATGCCTTCGCCAAAATTACGGATACTGGAAGACCGGTGTACTGGTTGAAGGTGCGGATTTTTACATAATCGATGTTCTTTCCAACAACCAATGCGGTGTTGCTTGGAAGCGTCCATGGCGTGGTGGTCCAGGCGATGAATGCGACATCTTCCTCTGGAGATTCCTCTAGGCTGTCCAACATCGGATGGATCTGTTGTTTATCCAATCTGAATTCCGCAACGATCGTGGTATCCTTTACATCCTTATAGGTACCAGGCTGGTTAAGTTCGTGCGAACTCAAGCCCGTACCTGCAGCCGGAGAATATGGCTGGATGGTATAGCCTTTGTATAAAAGCCCTTTTTTGTACAGATCTTTCAATAAGAACCAAAGGGTCTCGATATATTCGTTCTGGTAGGTGATGTACGGGTTTTCCAGATCTACCCAATACCCCATTTTCAAGGTAAGGTCGTTCCATACATCGGTGTACTTCATGACTTCCTTGCGACAGGCATCGTTGTACTCTTCCACAGAAATCTTTTTGCCGATATCCTCTTTGGTGATTCCCAAGGTTTTTTCCACCGCCAGTTCGATCGGAAGACCATGGGTATCCCAACCTCCTTTACGTTTTACCTGGAAACCTTTCAAGGTTTTATAACGACAGAAAATATCCTTGATCGCACGCGCCATCACATGGTGAATGCCGGGCATTCCATTTGCTGAAGGCGGGCCTTCATAAAAGGTGTATGGTTTGCTGGCAGGGCGATTGGAAATACTTTTTTCGAATATATTTTCGTTTTCCCAACGTTTCAATACTTCTTTGCCGATCTCTGATAGATTTAACTGCTTATATTCCTTGTACATCAAATTCCTATTCTAAATTTTAAGGTCGCTAATTTAATGAATTAAAAGCACATAAAAAATGCCCCTATCGGAGCATTTATATTCTTTATTCGTGTTTTTATGCGCTGAAACTACTGCCGCAGCCACAAGTACTGGTGGCATTGGGGTTATTGAAGGTGAAGCCACGGGCATCTAATCCGGATTTGAAATCGATTTCCATTCCGGCCAGGTAAAGGCCATGTGCTTTGTTCATGAACAAACGGATGCCATTCACCAGGTATTCCGAATCTCCCTCTTTCTTTTGGTCAAAGCCCAACATATAGCTCATGCCGGAACATCCACCACCTTCTACACCAACACGAAGCCCGAAGTCTTCGGAGATTTCTTGTTGATCAATCAGTTTTTTTAGCTCTTTCACAGCTCCTTCGGTTAAGGTTAAGGGTGCTGCTGTTGATATATTTTCTGTTGACATGTCTTTTTCTTATTGTTTATTGTTGCAAATTTAAGCATTTTGAAAGGGATTTGGATATAGGGGGAGTTTTATGACAATTTGCCGACTTGCTTCGCTGCGAAAGTAGGGTGAAAGTAATGTAAAAGTATGTATTTAGTATGTTATGGGTATAAAAACATGCTTTTTTCTTGGTTTAAATATGCTTAAACAAAGGTTTTAAGGTTAGAAAGTGCTTTTTAAATGGATAAATGTTAATATTTGGCATTAAATGTTGATCGTACTACATGTCATGTTGAGCGTAGTCCATGTCATGTTGAGCGTAGTCGAAACATCTGGTCGCTAGTAACCGTAGAGATCCTTCGACTACGCTCAGGATGACATACCATATTACCATACCTTCATAAAATTGGAAGAATACTCTTCCAATTCTTTGTAAATCTCTATATTTGCTGCTTAAAATCGAATTATTAAATTCCCCAATAAAAATAATCAACATGGAAAGAGATCAATCCATTTTCAATCTAATTGCCGACGAGCTTAAACGCCAAGAAGAGGGTATTGAGCTAATCGCTTCGGAGAACTTCGTAAGCAAACAAGTGATGGAAGCTGCTGGTTCTGTACTGACCAATAAATATGCGGAAGGATTACCGGGAAAACGTTATTACGGTGGTTGTGAAGTTGTCGATCAAATCGAAACGATCGCTATCGACCGTGCTAAGGAATTGTTCGGTGCGGAGTGGGTGAATGTTCAGCCACACTCAGGAGCGCAGGCCAATGCTGCGGTTTTCTTAGCGATCTTAAAACCTGGCGATAAGATTTTAGGTTTTGATCTTTCTCATGGTGGCCACTTAACACATGGTTCTCCAGCAAACTTCTCCGGAAAATTATACCAACCGTTATTCTACGGAGTAAAACAAGATACCGGATTGATCGATTACGAACAATTGGAAGAAACAGCTTTACGTGAGAAACCAAAAGTGATCATTGTAGGAGCTTCAGCGTATTCGCGTGATTGGGATTATGCTCGTATCCGTAAAGTAGCCGATCAGATCGGTGCTTTGGTGGTTGCAGATATCTCTCACCCAGCTGGATTGATCGCTCGTGGATTATTGAATGATCCGATCCCTCATTGTCACATCGTAACAACCACTACCCACAAAACTTTACGTGGTCCTCGTGGTGGTATGATCATGGTAGGAAAAGATTTCGAAAACCCATGGGGAATCAAAACTCCAAAAGGAGAGACTCGTACCATTACACAATTATTAGATCTTGCGGTATTCCCAGGTACACAAGGTGGTCCTTTGGAACATACGATTGCTGCGAAAGCGATCGCTTATGGCGAGGCATTGTCTGATGAGTATTTAACCTACATCAAACAAGTTCAGAAAAATGCACAAGCATTGGCTCAGTACTTTGTAGATAAAGACTATAACATTATTTCAGGAGGTACAGACAACCACTTGATGTTGGTAGACTTAAGAAATAAGGATATTTCTGGTAAAGAAGCGGAAGCTGTTCTAGGATTGGCGGGCATTACGACCAACAAAAACATGGTTCCATTTGATACCCGTTCTCCATTTGTTACATCAGGCGTTCGTTTCGGAACGGCTGCGATCACTACTCGTGGAATCAAGGAAAACGAAATTGTACAGATCGGTGAATTGATCGATGAAGCGATTACAAAGCGTGCTGATGAGGCTGCATTAAATGCAATCCACGGAAAAGTGAGAGAGATGATGGCTAAGTTTCCTTTATATAAATAGATAAATCTTAAAAATTTAAAATATTAATAGCTCCAAAGATAATTTGGAGCTATTTTTGTTACTAGTAATTACTGTGAAGAAATGTTAAAATAGCAACCTAATTTTTGAATACCCGATATTTTTAACTCTCTTTGATTATATAAATTTTAATAAAACGCCTATAGGAACACGATTACGCTACAACTAAAATATTACAAAGACATAGAAATACTCTATCAAGATTTGTGGAGGAATAATTATGAAACTATTGAATAAGAAGAGTGACCAGCAATTGGTACAAGCGTACGTAAAAGGCGAGGAGAAAGCCCTTCAGGTATTACTGGAGCGTTATAAGACGAAGATCTATTCGTCGATCTATCACCAGGTGAAAGATCAATACCTTGCCGAAGATATTTTCCAAGAGACATTCATTAAAGTAATCAACACACTTAAAGCTGGCCGTTATAATGACGAGGGCAAATTCCTGCCATGGGTAATGCGTATTGCGCATAATATGGTGATTGACCATTTCCGTCGGGAGAAAAGAACCCCTAACATTGTGAACAATGATGGGTTTGATATTTTCGAGGTCCTTCAATTTTCAGACGATTCGGTAGAAACCAAAATGGTAAAAGATCAACGGGACGTTGATTTGAAAAAGATCATCCAACTCTTACCAGACGATCAGAAAGAAGTGCTTATCATGCGTTTGTTCTGTGAAATGAGTTTTAAGGATATCGCCGATATCACCGAGGTCAGTATCAATACCGCTTTAGGAAGGATGCGTTATGCATTGACCAATCTTCGTAAAATGATCGAAGAGAATAATATGGTATTTCAATTTGGATAGAACTAAGTAATCGAAATAGGAGATCGGCAGGTTTTACCTGCCGATTTTTTTATGCCCTAAATCCGTAATTTCCATGTCAATTTGTCTAAAATTGCCAATTTATGCATCAAAAATGTCGGATATTTTTATTTATTTGGAGGAATTAAGATTTGGAATCAGATTTGTTAAAGGTAATTAAATAAGAAAAAAAATATTAAAGATATGTATTGGATAATTTTTATTGGAATTATGTTGGTGAGCTGGATAGTCCAGTGGCGCTTTAAAAGTAAATTTAAGAAATACTCGGAAATGCCTTTATCATCGGGCATGTCCGGTGCAGAGATTGCACAAAAAATGTTGCGTGATAATGGGATCAGTGATGTTCAGGTGATTTCGGTAGAAGGACAATTGACGGACCATTACAACCCAGCGAATAGAACGGTGAATTTGAGCCCGGATGTATATGCCGGTCGCAGTGTCGCTGCTGCGGCGGTTGCAGCCCACGAATGTGGACACGCTGTGCAGCATGCAACAGCCTATTCTTGGTTGCAGTTCCGCTCGGCCATGGTTCCTATGGTGAGTGTGGCTTCTAAGATCGTGTCTTGGGTGTTGCTCTTAGGTGTGATCATGGCGGCTTCAGGCAATTTTTATGTATTGGCCATTGGTGTGGGTGCTCTGTTCCTAACGACGGTGTTCAGTTTTATTACCCTTCCGGTAGAGTTTGATGCATCCAATAGAGCATTGGCCTGGTTGAATACGGCAAACATTACCCATAGTACGGAAGAGCACGATGGTGCAAAAGATGCATTAAAATGGGCGGCAATGACTTATGTGGTAGCAGCATTATCCGCATTGGTTACGTTGTTGTACTATGCTTCCATTTTATTCGGCGGAAGAAGAGACTAATAAAAAATCAAAGATATACACAAGGCCACCTCAAGAGGTGGCCTTTTTTATTTATTAAGAAAATATTTCATTTATTTGGGAATTTTTACCTATTTTGAGGCCTAACCTAATGAAGAACTTAGATATTGAAAGATATCATTTAATGCTATGGAATTTGATTTTAAAGAAGTTTCAGGCAATTCACTGGGAGAATTATTTTCAGTGAATACCTGGAATTGTGCGATTTTAAAAGTCGTGATGATTTTTGAGCACGGAGGGAAAATAGATATTCATGGAGAAGAGATTGAGTTTAAGCCCTACAGTTTGGTATTTATACCCAAAGATATACAGCTAAGGGCGGTAGCGGGAGAACCCAGGCCGTTTTTCCTCCTTTATTTTTCAGAATCTTTTTTTGACCGAATGGTCATGGATTTTCAACCCCTACAACAATCACATATTTTCAGCGGTGAAAATCTTTTTTACCGAACGGTCATCATTCCAGAAAAATATAGTGGCTATAATGAATTCATGGCTTTCCATATGGAACTTGCGAAACAACACAGCAATGAACTTATTTATAAGGAATTTGGTTTGACCCTGATCAAGCAGGTCCTGTTGACCGGAAATATTTATTTGGACGATTTTGTAGTGGTGGAAAGGAAAGGTCGGATGGAAGAGATCGAATTGTCGAATAAGTTCCGTTGCCTGATCAGTAAGCACGTGCATCAGGAGAAAAAAATACCTTTCTATACAGAACAGTTGGGTGTAAGCCAAAGAAAGCTGACTTCTGTAACCAAGAAAGTGTTCGGCAAGACTCCGAAAGAACTCATTAGCATCGGTATGCTGAAAATAAGTAAACACCTTTTAGTCAATAGTACCAAAAGTATAAAAGAAATCGCTAGAGAGCTTCAATTTGAAGATGAGAACAATTTCAGTGCTTGTTTTTCAAAACTCTGCGGTGAGAGCCCAAAAACGTACCGAAAAAGGTGGTCAAAAGAAGTCCAGTAAAAAGTAGATTTTCGCTAATTAACAAGTAATTATTAACTTTGTGGTTTAGCAAGAATTTTCAAGAGATTATAAGATGTTTTCAAATCTACAGGATAAATTAGACAGAGCCTTTAAAGTATTAAAAGGGCAGGGGAATATTACGGAAATCAACGTCGCTGAGACGATGAAGGAAATTCGCAAGGCATTGTTGGATGCCGATGTGAATTACAAAACAGCCAAGACCTTTACCGATGATGTAAAACAAAAAGCCTTAGGGCAGAATGTACTGACCAGTATTTCGCCAGGTCAATTATTGACCAAGATCATGAACGACGAATTAACGGAGTTGATGGGTGGAACGGTTACTGAATTGGAACTTGGCAAAAACCCAACTGTAATTTTGATCGCTGGTTTGAACGGTGCCGGTAAAACGACCTTCTCGGGTAAGTTGGCCAATTTCTTGAAAGCATCTAAAGGTAAAAAACCATTATTGGTAGCAGGCGACGTTTACCGTCCGGCTGCGATTGACCAATTGGAAGTTTTGGGTTCGCAGGTAGGTGTTCCGGTTTATACCGATAGAACGTCTACTGATCCTATTGCCATTGCCGTTGCGGGTGTGGAAGAAGCCAAAAGAAACGGAAACAATGTAGTCATTATCGATACAGCTGGTCGTTTGGCCATCGATGAACCATTGATGCAGGAGATTACCGCGGTGAAAGAAGCGACCAAGCCTCAAGAGATCTTGTTCGTGGTGGATTCCATGACTGGACAGGATGCCGTGAATACCGCGAAAACCTTCAACGACCGTCTGGATTTTACCGGGGTCGTATTGACCAAATTAGATGGTGATACCCGTGGTGGTGCTGCTCTTTCCATTAAATCGGTGGTAAACAAACCGATCAAGTTTATTGGTACCGGCGAGAAGATGGAGGCATTGGATGTCTTCCACCCTGATCGTATGGCATCCCGTATTTTGGGTATGGGTGACGTGGTATCCTTGGTTGAGCGTGCGCAACAGCAATTTGACGAAAAACAAGCGGCGGAGCTACAGAAGAAAATCCGCAAAAATAAATTCGATTTCAACGATTTCAAATCCCAGATCCAACAGATCAAGAAAATGGGTAATATGAAGGATTTGATGGGTATGATTCCAGGAGTTGGAAAGGCCATCAAAGATGTGGAAATCGATGATAACGCGTTCAAGCCTATTGAAGCGATCATTGATTCCATGACCCCATTTGAGCGTGAGAACCCGGATGCGATCGATCAACGTCGTAGAAATCGTATTGCAAAAGGTTCAGGTACAAATCTGGATGAAGTGAACAAGTTGATGAAGCAATTTTCGGATATGCGTAAGGTCATGAAGCAGATGTCCAATCCAGGAATGGCTGCGAAAATGATGCGTAATATGCCTAAAATGCCTGGTAAACCTTTTTAATAGAAGAAGGGAAGCATTGAAATAATTGTTAATTTTGTAATATGGACGAACCCAGTCAGATATCAGAATACGGTAAGATACTTTTAATGGCTATCATTGGTATCTTATTGGTTGCTGGGACCATGTTATTAGCTAAATTCCTTTCTCCAAAAAATCCGAATCCCATCAAATTGAGCACCTATGAGTGCGGTGAAGAATCCAAGGGGACTTCCTGGGTACAATTTAATCCCAGGTTTTATGTCATTGCCTTGGTTTTTTTATTGTTTGATGTGGAGCTGTTGTTTATATTTCCTTGGGCAACCGTTTTCGGGAATGCAGATTTTATTGCTGCTGATTCCCGTTGGGGTTGGTTTACCTTGATTGAAATGGGGATCTTCCTAGCCATCCTGGTTGTAGGCTTGATCTATGTTTGGAAAAGTGGGGATATCAGTTGGATAAAACCCACCCATCAGAAACCTACGGTTTCGGTCGGTATTCCACCCTCAGCCTATGATCAATTGAATGCAACAACCTATGCTGTCCGAGATTTTAAAGAGAAGGAAATAGAAGAGGTACTTGCCGAAAAGGCAGCTGCTCCGGTAAAATTGGGATTTAAGCCGAAATTTAAGAAACCAAATTCCGAATCATGAGCCTAGATCAACGTTTGCAGCAAAATAATGGGGTGATCATCGCCAAGATGGACGATCTGCTGAATTGGGCAAGGTTGTCATCGATGTGGCCAATTAGTTTTGGTATTGCCTGCTGTGCAATCGAAATGATGGGCGCCATGGCTGCCACTTACGATCTGGATCGATTAGGGGTATTCCCGAGGCCTTCACCTAGGCAGTCGGATGTGATGATCATTGCTGGAACGGTGACTTTTAAGATGGCCGACCGGATCAAGAAATTATACGAACAGATGCCCGATCCGAAATATGTGATTTCGATGGGTTCCTGTTCCAACTGTGGTGGACCTTATTGGCAACACGGTTATCATGTGGTAAAAGGAGTGGATAAGATCATTCCGGTGGATGTGTATGTGCAGGGATGTCCTCCTAGGCCAGAAGCATTGATCGGAGCGTTCCTGGAATTACAGAAAATAATAGAAAAACAGTCTTTACTGCAGGGGGATATATTTCCCACAACAGTAGAGCAATAGCATACAATATGGCAAAAGATTTTTATGGTGACCTTCGATTAGGGATCCTAGGCGGTGGTCAATTGGGCAGGATGTTGATCCAAGAAGCTATCAATTATAATGTGAATATCCATGTGTTGGATCCTGATCCGAATGCGCCCTGCAAGAAACTATGTAATCAGTTTGAAGTAGGGTCACTATCGGATTATGATACCGTTTATAATTTCGGTAAGGATCTGGATATGATCACGATTGAAATTGAGAAGGTAAATGTGGATGCACTGGAGGCTTTGGAGGAAGAGGGTGTTATTGTGTACCCACAATCCCGCGTGATTCGGTTGATTCAGGATAAAGGGTTGCAAAAGCAATTTTTTAAACAGAATGATATTCCAACTTCAGCTTTTCAGTTTGTTTCCAACAGGGAAGGGCTAGGTAATTGCCATATTCAACTGCCCTATATCCAAAAAATGAGAAAAGATGGATACGATGGTAAAGGGGTTAAAAAAATATCAACAGCGGCTGATTTTGAGCATGCTTTTGATGAACCAAGCATCGTAGAGGAACTGGTGAATTTTGAGAAGGAGATAGCGGTTATTGTAGCCAGAAACGATCGTGGGGAAATGAGTACTTTTCCGATGGTGGAAATGGAATTCAATCCGCAGGCAAATCTGGTGGAGTTCTTGATTGCACCGTCTACCTATTCCTTCGATATCCAATCAAAAGCAGAAAGCATTGCCAAGAAGATTGCAAATGATCTTCAGATCGTGGGTTTGTTGGCCGTAGAGATGTTCCTAACAGCAGATGGGGATATATTGGTGAATGAATTGGCTCCAAGGCCGCATAACAGTGGTCATCAGACCATTGAAGGCAATTATACTTCGCAATTCGGGCAGCATCTACGTGCGATTTTCAATCTTCCATTAGGAAATACGGAATCACGTAGCAATGCGATCATGATCAATCTGTTGGGTGAGGATGGGTATGAGGGACTGGCGAGATACGAGGGTCTGGAAGAAGCATTGGCGATGGATGGTGTATATGTGCATTTGTATGGAAAGAAATATACCAAGCCGTTCCGTAAAATGGGTCATGTTACGATCGTGAATCCGGATAGATCCTTAGCGATTGAGAATGCTCGAAAAATACAATCTTTAATTAAAGTTATAGCATAAAACAGAATATAGTAAGATGGAAAATCCAAAAGTAAGTGTCATCATGGGAAGTAAATCAGATCTTCCGGTTATGCAGGATGCTATTGAAGTTTTAAAATATTTAGGTGTTGAATGTGAAGTGACCATCGTTTCGGCACACCGTACGCCAAAGCGTATGTTCGATTTTGCAGAACAGGCTGCTGTGAGAGGGATTAAAGTGATTATTGCTGGAGCTGGGGGTGCTGCGCACCTGCCAGGGATGGTGGCGTCGATTACGACCTTGCCGGTGATTGGTGTTCCTGTGAAGTCGTCTAATTCTATTGATGGATGGGATTCGGTGTTGTCTATTCTGCAGATGCCAAATGGGATTCCGGTGGCTACGGTTGCTTTAAATGCAGCAAAGAATGCTGGGATTTTGGCCGCGCAGATATTGGCTACGGCAGATGATAAGTTGGTCGCTGCGGTGCAGGGGTTTAAGGATGAGTTGAGGGAGAAGGTGGAAGAGACCGCGGAAGAAGTGGAGAGATTAAGGTTTTAGGTGCTGGGGGTTAGGCCTTGGGCTTTAGCGTCATTGCGAGGAGGTACGACGAAGCAATCTTTGGACTTTGTCCTCCTGAGCGTAGTATTTGTCTTCCTGATTGTAGTTTTTGTCATCCTGAGCGAAGTCGAAGGATCTGTACGTATACAACCGAACAGATGCTTCGACTTCGCTCAGCATGACATGCGGGAAGATTGCTTCGTTCCTCGCAATGACGGGCTCCTCGCAATGACGGGTGTAAAGATTGCTTCGTTCCTCGCAATGACGAGAGAAATGCAATTTCTCCTAATCCTTATTTAAAATTCTTCTGCATATAATCAAAGCTTTTCTTAATACTCGCATATTTATCCGCAGAATAAATCTCATCCTGCTCCACATACGCATACTTCAATCCGCTTTCATTCGCAAAAGTAGCCATATTAATATAATTAATACTTCCAGTACCTACCTCCGTATACTTAGTCGTCCGAGTTATCTCATCCAAATTGATCGTATCCCTTTTTCCAGTCTTTGGATCCAACTTATTCTGATCCAAAGGAACAGAATTCGCTCTATCCATATCCTTGACATGCCATTGTGAAAACCTACCTGGATACTTATCAAAATACGTCTGCGGGCTTTCTCCCGCCTTATTGATCCAGAATAGATCCAGCTCAAAACTCACCAGATCAGGTTCTGTAAATGCCAATAGGATATCCAATCCCTTCGTTCCATTTCCAAATTCCTTAAATTCCCAGAAATGGTTATGGTATCCCATTTTAATCCCAGCCTTCTTCGACATTTCCCCAGCCTTGTTCAATTGTTCCGCCATATATTGATAACTGGCCACATCCAATTGGTTCAACTTATGCATAGGAGGAACGGGAACTACAATGAATTCCTGGCCTAGATTATGGGCAACTTCAATATATTTCTCCAGGTTTTCCTTATCCGTAATATCCTTGTCCAAATATTTCTGAAGATCATAATGCCCGGAATGTGTCTTCAAGTCATTATCGTTCAGGAATTTTTTGAGCTGATCCGTACTGATGCCCCAGTGGTTCCCATTACTTGGATCTGCCCCAAAAGTTTCTACATGTTTATACCCAATCTTGGCGATATTCTTCAAAGTTTCTTCGGGGTTCTGTGCGAGCAGATCCCTAACAGTGAACAATTGTAATCCGATATTGTGGAGTGGCGAATCAGAGCCTGGTTTTGCGTTATCACAGGATAAAAATTGGGGTGCAATTAATCCACCTGCGATACCTAAGCCTGCTAGCCTAAGGAAGTTTCTTCTTGATTGTAACATAGTGTTTTTAATCTGTTAATTGAATATAGCCAAAATATTTAGAAATAGTAACGAAAAAAAAAGGATTCTAAGTATAGAATCCTTTCATATGTGTTCGAAATTTGATCTGACTTATACCGTCATGATATCTTTTTCTTTCAATTCAGCTAATTGATCAACTTTAGCGATATATGCATCCGTTAATTTTTGAACTTCAGCTTCACCAGTTTTGATCTCATCTTCCGATGCACCGTCGTTCTTCAATTTCTTGATTGCTTCGTTCGCATCCTTACGGATATTACGGATAGAAACACGACCTTTTTCTGTTTCTTCTTTTGCTTTTTTCACTAGATCGCGACGGCGTTCCTCAGTCAAAGGAGGTACAGCCAATCGGATGATTGAACCATCGTTTTGAGGGTTCAAACCAATATTAGAATCCATGATTGCTTTTTCGATCACAGATAACATGGGTTTTTCCCAAGGTTGGATCACGATTGTTCTTGCATCAGGTGTATTTACATTGGCTACCTGCGCCAAAGGCGTAGAAGTACCATAGTAATCCACATAAATTCCATCAAGCATACCTGGGCTTGCTTTTCCCGCACGGATCTTCGTTAATTCAGTCTCCGTATGAGCAACAGCCTTTGTCATGCTTTCTTTGCATTCGTCCAGTTGAAGTGATATAAATTCGTTCATATCTTGATTGTATATTATCGTTATTATTCAGTTAACTAACTACGGTTCCAACATGTTCGCCCTTGGCCAATTTCAATAGGTTTCCTGGTTTGTTCATGTCGAAAACAATGATAGGTAGGTTGTTTTCTTGGCATAGGGTAAATGCCGTCATATCCATTACGTTCAGCCCTTTTTCATATACATCCGTGAAAGAGATATGATCGAATTTCTTCGCATTAGGATCTTTTTCTGGATCGGCAGTATAGATACCATCTACACGTGTTCCTTTCAATACGGCATCGGCATTGATTTCGATAGCACGTAAAGAAGCAGCGGTATCCGTTGTGAAATAAGGGTTACCGGTTCCGGCACCAAAGATCACGATACGACCTTTTTCCAAGTGGCGAACAGCGCGTCTGCGGATAAAAGGTTCGCAGATCTGTTCCATTTTGATGGCGGTCAATAAGCGGGTTTTCATCCCTGCTTTTTCCAATGCGTCCTGTAAAGCCATGGAGTTGATCACGGTGGCCAACATACCCATATAATCCGCTTGTACACGGTCCATTCCAGCTTTTTCAGCACTCAATCCACGGTAGATATTTCCACCGCCAATTACGATTGCGATTTCCATGCCTAAAGCATGAAGTTCCTGAATGTCGTTTGCGTATTGTTGAACACGATTAATGTCAATTCCGTAGCTTTGTTCACCCATCAAAGCTTCACCACTGAGTTTAAGGAGGATACGTTTGTATTTCATATTTGATTTTTGGAATATTTCCAAAAGCCAAAGATATGACTTTTTGCTTGCGATTAGTTAGATTTATTCTCTTTTTTTACCTTTTCGATCACCTCTTCATAAAATTTCTCATATCGTGGAACGATTTTGCTGAGTTCAAATTCCTTCGCTCGGGTCAATGCATTCTCCTTAAATTGGTTCAGCACCTCGCAATCTTTCAAGATATGGATGGCATTTTTTGCCATATCATCCACATCGCCCACATCGCTCAGGTATCCGCTGAATCCTTGCACGTTCAGTTCTGGAAGACCTCCTGTATTGGAGGAAATCACAGGCACTTTACAAGCCATGGCTTCAAGGGCAGCAAGACCGAAACTCTCTGATCCTGATGGCATAATGAACAGATCGGCAATGGAAAGGATCTCCTCGATGGCATCCTGCTTACCTAAGAAACGGATACAGTCGGTTATGCCCAATTCGCGAGCCTGCTCTTCGGCATTTCGACGCTCCGGACCATCTCCAACCATTAAAAGTTTACTTGGAACTTCCTGGATGATTTTATGGAAGATCTTGACCACATCGTCTACCCGTTTTACCTTACGGAAGTTGGAGGTGTGAACAATAATCCGTTCATGGTTAGGCGCGATAGCCTTTTTGAAGTGCTCATGGTTTTTATTGTGGAATCTATGAAGATCAATAAAATTAGGGATGACTTCAATATGATTGCTGATATCGAAATAGCTTAGGGTCTGTTCTTTAAGGCTATCGGAAACTGTGGTAACCCCATCGGATTTGTTGATCGAGAAGGTAACTACCGGGCTAAAACTTTTGTCCTTACCCACTAGGGTAATGTCTGTTCCGTGTAAGGTAGTGACTACCGGGATGTTGATGCCGTAGGTTGCCAAGATCTGTTTGGCCAAAAAGGCTACAGAGGCATGTGGGATAGCATAGTGCACATGTAAGAGGTCTAAGTTTTCAAACCGGACCACATCTACCAGCTTACTGGCCAGTGCGGTTTCGTAAGGAGGGAAATCAAATAAAGGGTATTGGTTGATCGCCACTTCATGGTAATATAAGTTTTCGGAGAAGAAATCCAATCGTGCAGGTTGGGAATAGGTGATGAAATGTACCTGATGTCCGTTATTAGCCAATGCTTTACCGAGTTCAGTTGCCACTACACCGCTTCCCCCAAAGGTCGGATAGCATACGATTCCTATTTTCATACGTTTATGTTTGTTGGTTTAAAGATAAGGATGCTTTATTAATTGTAGTGCAAAATTTTTATCAGTTTAATATTTATGCTAATTTTATTACAAATGAACTATAATCCAGAAGCGTTATTGAATGAATTGTCCTTTAGAACTTCCAGATCTGGGGGTAAAGGGGGACAGAATGTGAACAAAGTTTCGTCCAAGGTTACTTTGATATGGAATGTTACGGAGTCAAAGGTTTTTGATGAGCAGGAGAAGGGGATTATTCTGGAAAAATTGGCGAATAGGATCAATAAGGATGGGGAGCTTTTGATGGATTCTTCGGAGGATAGGAGCCAGTTGAGGAATAAGGATATTGTGGTTGAAAGGTTTTTGAAGGTGATGGAAGAGGCGGTGAAGGTGGAGAAGAAAAGAATTAAGACCAAGATTCCGAAGAGTGTGGTGTTGGAAAGGCTGGATCGGAAAAAGAAGCAAGGTGCTAAGAAATCGGACCGGAACTGGCGGTATAATCCGTAGGATTATGGAGTGGCGTCATTGCGAGGAGGCACGACGAAGCAATCTTTGGACTTTTTTATCATCCAGAGCGGTCCATGTCATCCTGAGCCGTCCATGTCATCCTGAGCCGTCCATGTCATCCTGAGCGGAGTCGAAGGATCTCTACGGGTACCAAATTTAGATGCTTCGACTACGCTCAGCATGACATGCGGAAAGATTGCTTCGTGCCTCGCAATGACGTGGGAAAGACACCTCGCAATGACGAAAGATTGCTTCGTGCCTCGCAATGACGATAAAAAAATAATTCCTTGAAAATCAACTAATTAAACCAAATTAACAAATAAAAACTAAAAAATTAGTTGATAAACTAAAAACTTAGTTATACCTTAGTACTATAATCGATTATAGGCAATATTGTCTTTTTTAATAAACACAAGTATGGACGAATTAAAAGAACTTACTAAAGCCGAGGAGCAGATCATGCACGTGCTATGGGAATTTGAAGGTGGATTTGTAAAAGATGTCATCGACCAATTACCCGCTCCAAAGCCAGCATATAATACGGTATCAACCATCATCAGGATCCTCGAGACCAAGGGTTTCGTGGGCCATGAATCCTTTGGGAAAAGCCATCGGTATTTCCCATTGATTCAAAAAGAAGAGTATAAGAAGTTAATTACAGGAAAACTCCTGCAGGGATATTTTGAAAACTCCGCGAGCAGCATGTTGTCTTTTTTCTTGGAAGATAAGAAACTGGATGTTCAAGAGTTGGATGATATCCTAAAACTGATTCAAAAACATAAGTCATAAACCTTATTTGATTGCCATGAACTATATTTTGCTTGTCAATATTTCCCTGGTATTATTTTATCTATTATATAGATACGGTTTAAAAAGGTTGACCTTTTTGAAATGGAATAGATTCTATATCCTATTGGGATTGATTTCTTCCATGCTGATGCCCATTGGATTATATATTTCCTATGAGGTTCCTCAGGCAATGGTCATCCAAATACCGGAACTAATTATCCAGGCCGGAATAGAAAATGTAGAACCTGCAGCATCACCTTTGCAGGAAGAAAAGCAGGAATGGAGCATTTCACAGATTGCTATGATCATCTACGGCTTAGGCATCGTATTAGGCATAGGAAGGTTGGTCTACCAATTTTTTCTAGTCAACCGACGAATCGCCAATCCAGCAGAAAATGAGAGTTTCTCCTTTTTTGGAACCATCAGTATGGGCGAAAAGGTAAAGGATAACAGTTTGATGAACAAACATGAAGAAATCCATGTTAAACAGGGTCATTCCTATGACCTCATGCTAATGGATATCATCTGTATCCTCAATTGGTTCAACCCGGTTGTTTACCTATTCCGGAAGGAGATGAAACTGCTACATGAATATTTGGTGGATAGCAATTTTGGCGATTCCAAAGTAAAATACGCGGAGCTTTTGTTGGCTTATGCCTTGAACACGAATCAGTATGCGTTGAGTTATGAGTTTTCCAATAAATCATTACTAAAAGAAAGAATTACCATGTTATTTAAAGAAAAAACGAAGAAAAACAGAATAATGATCTATTTCAGTGTATTACCGATTTTAGCGTTACTAATGGGTTTAACACAAGGCTTTAAGACATTAGATCAAGAAGAAGTTATTCAGCCCTTATTGGAAAAAACCGTGATGGAATCAAGCCAGGTTGGAAGGAATGAAGTTGAGGCAAATGAAGTTGGGTCAACCAAATTGGTTGCAAATGCACAAGTACTAACTGAGCAGGAATCCAATAAGGAATCATCTACTCCAATAGAAACAGGATCTATCAATCAGGCACAAGAAAAAGCTGCTTTAGACACCATAAAGCCTCAAAATAAAAAAGTGGTGGCTTTTGATCAAGTGGATTCACCTGCGGAATATCCTGGTGGACTAATGGCTTTTAGAAAAGAAGTACAGGAAAAAATTGTTTTTCCACAAAGCGCCATAGATGCTGGATTGAAAGGAACGGTACAAATTTCCTTTGTAATTGATGTTAATGGCAATTTGACTGATATCAAAGTGGACAAATCGTTATCACCGGATTTAGATCAAGCAGTTCTCAAAGCCTTAGAAAATACGCAAACTTGGATTCCTGCTAAGGCAAAAAATGAGAATGTACCAGTAAAATTTTCATTTCCTGTCAGAATGGATCTTTCTATTCAATAATGAAATTAAGGTTTCTTTACATCCTTTTTTTCATCCTCTTTGTTTCCTGTTCTGGGCCAAGGTTTATTAAAGAAGGGCATTTCTTTAGTGATATCGACCGCTATTTCAACCCTAAGGAAGAAATCAATGTTTGGTTATATTATAATTTTAAACATCGGGAGCAGGGACAATCAGGATTACGCCTCCAATCACTTTATCCCACAGATGAGGAATTGTTGAATAAGGCCAATCTCTTGAAAAGAGGGAACCGTATTTTATTTAGTGTGGTGCCCGAGATTCATCCATTTTATAATATGATCGCTGTTCAGCATCGTCGGGCTCTAAAAAACTTAAAGCAGTTTGAAAAGCAGGAATATCAAGGCGTAACCTACTATCAAAGAGATATCGCTCACGAAAAGTTTAAGATTCGGGAAGTGTACATAGAAGTTCCGAATAAAGATCCTTTGAGTTTTTTAGGTTATGTAAGCCATGCGGAAGACAGAAAAAACCCTTTGGCGTTATTTGATTACTTGGCAAAGATTAATGGTTTTGCTCTAAACAAAGAAAAGGACTATAAAATGGCCTGGCGTAGCCAAGGGATTTCCGATAGCCGATCTACTGCGATAAAAGCAACTATTCCATTGGAGCTTTTGAAAAAAGAGAAACAGCTTTTCCTAAAGGTATTTGAAAAGATAAATGATGATCAAGTCATTGCTTATTTTCAACTGCTGCAACATGGTGATCCTGCAGAAATAAGTTTAAAATTGGAACCAGGCACCTATTTTCTCGAATACCTGGATAAGAACTTAGCGTTTCAGAAAAGGGATACAATTTCCCATTAATTTTTAAAGCCCAAGAATATAGTTTAATCTAAGAATGTTGATTAATATTTAACTTTATTTGTATTTTTACAAAACCAAGTGAAAATCAATTATTATGAGGTTACCAATTATTCTTTCCAGTTTTGCACTTTTTGTTGTAAGTCAACTTCTTTTCGTGAATTTATCGTTTTCTCAGGAGGTATTACCAACACAAACCGCTGAACAGGATACGGTATATGATAGCACCTCATTGGAGAATTTTGGAAGAGAGGGTGTTGTTGCTGCAGAACCATTAAAAGGAATGACCAATTTTAGGAAAATGATTTTGAACAATTATCGATTGCCTGCTTCAGCTATTACCAATGGTGTAAAGGGCGCTGTAATCTGTTCATTTGTGATCACAAAGGAGGGAAAACTAACTGATGTTAAAATAGTTCAACATTTAGGCCATGGAACAGGCGAAGAATTAAGGCGTGTAATAAGGAGTTCTTCGAAGAAATATCTCTGGAAGCCAGGAACAGTTGATGGTCAACCAAAATCCATTCGATACAATATTCCATTTACCATATCTACTAATTAGGAACATTATGGACAAATTAAAGTATCTGACCTTCTTATTGGTGACTTTGATAGGTACAAGCGCTTATGCACAAGATAAAGCACCAGAACTTTCTCGGAAGGTGGACAAAATAGACCAAGTTCCTGAAGCAGAATTTGGCTTGAACGCTTTTCGCCATCAAGTGGCCAGTCTCTTTGTACCTACTCAAGAAGCCATTAAAGCAAAGACAAGTGGCACCTTGTTGGCTACTTTCGTTATCTCTAAAACTGGAGAACTGACCGATATCGAAATTGTAAAGGACATGGGTTACGGTATGGGGGAGGAATACAAACGTGTATTAAAGGAAATTGCGAAAAAAAGCAAATGGAAGCCAGGTGTGCATAATAATGAAAAAGTGGCAGTAAAATACGCACTTCCTTTACGATTTGCATTGTAACTTTCCGATTTGGCTAACTTATTTTCTCCCTGATTTGATCTCCCGGATTTCCTGCTGTAGGGATTCGATGCGGTCGATCAGGTTTTGCACCACCTCTATTCCCTGTACATTGATCTCCAGTTCATAATGCCATGTGGAAAATCTTTCCAAAACAATGATCTGTTCCTCTTCTATATATTCCTGTTCTTCTTGGTAAATAATCTCTATCAATCCATTGTTATGAAGTTCCTGGATAAAATCCTGTTCGATATTGTTGGATCGGCAGATATCGATTACCTTAAATAATGTCTTTTCCATAGTCTACTTCATTGAATCTGCTAATTGTTGAACAATTTTCTTTTGTTCCTCTGTTAAATTTTTGGGAAGTTTCACGTGGATTTCTGCATAGAGATCGCCATGTTCATCTTCCTTTTTATAGATCGGGAATCCTTTTCCCTTCAATCTGATCTTGCTGCCGTTCTGTGTTTCGGGTTTGATCTTCACGTTGATTTTTCCGCTAAGTGTTTCGACTAAGCTATCTCCTCCCAAAAGGGCAGTAGGTAGGTCGATGTCGATATGGGTATAGAGGTCATTCCCTTTGCGCTGGAATCTCGGATCTGGTTTAATATGGAACGTGATATATAGATCGCCTTTCGGTCCGCCGTTTACACCTTCTGCACCCTGACCTTTCAATCTGATCTTTTGGCCATCTTCCACTCCTGCAGGAATAGTGATACGGATGTTCTTTCCATTTACGGTAAAGGTTTGCTTGTGGGATTGGGACGCCTGAAGGAGGGTTAATTCCAAAGATGTCTCATAATCTTGTCCCCTGTAGCTTCCTCTTCTGCCCGAACTCCGACCTCCGGAAAAGCGGGAACCGAATAATTCTTCAAAAAAGTCGGAATATTCGCCGGTATCATAATTTCCGGAATAGTTGAAGTCAAAACCTTCAAAAGGATTTCCCCCTGCACCCTGTCGTGCTCCTTGTTGCTGACGGTACTGTTGCTGGGCTTTTTCATATTCTTCGCCATGCTTCCAATTTTCACCGTATTGATCGTATTTCTTTCGCTTCTCAGGATCGGTCAATACTTCATTGGCTTCATTGATCTCCTGGAATCTTTTTTTTGCATCTTCATCGTTTGGATTTAGATCGGGGTGGAATTTTCTTGCCAGCTTGCGGTAAGCTTTTTTGATGTCATCCTGGCTCGCCGATTTATCTAAACCGAGTACTTTATAATAGTCTAAAAACGCCATTTTATAATTTGATTTAAAAATAGAACAAGTGGAAGAGGGGTTTTGTTTATCCTCCCTCTACCCAAATGTACGACCTGAAATCGGGAAAGCAAAGATGATTATCCCAAAACAATGTGCGTTGCCAAGTGTTGATTAATAAAAAGAAATAAGATGAATACGAATAGACTTTCAAAGGCGATGGAATCGTCGCTAATCAAACAGATGACGAAGGAGAATCAGGCTTCACAGATTTACTTGGCATTAGGAATCTGGGCGGATACACAAGGATATGGTGGTGTTTCTAATTTTTTGTTCCGCCATGCACAAGAAGAACGTAATCACATGATCAAGATCATGATGTACATATTGGAAAGAGGAGGGACTCCGAAGGTGGAGGCTGTTGAGGCGCCTAAGACAATGCCAAAGAGCATGACGGAATGCTTCAATATGGTGCTTCAACATGAAATAGATAATACCAATGCTATTTATAACCTGGTGAACCAATCAATGGATGAAAAGGATTGGGCGACATGGAATTTTGCACAGTGGTTTGTGAAGGAGCAGATTGAAGAAGAGAAATTAGCACTTCAGTTGATCGATAAACTGAAGATTGCAGGTGGAGATCGTGCGACCGATGAATCGTTGTTTGCGTTGGATAAATTCTTGGAAAGTGCACCGGATGAGGTGACCTTGGCCAGGGAATCAACTGCGGATAATCCTGAATAAAGGAACTTCCGATGCCCACAGAAATTTGACCGTTTCTGTGGGCATTGGTTCATATAGCTCTTTTTTTGCTAACTTAAATTATTCTAGGATCCATTTTATTGCTTGGTTTAAGGTTTCTTGAGGATCTTGGGATTTTGTTAATATATCGGGAATGATTTGCCCTTTATAGACCTTTCCCAATCTGTCTTTTACTACCGCACTTGCTAAATTAAGCGCTCCACCATTAGATAGTGGAAAGAACTGATTAGCTGTTGTTAGTCCTGCTGTGTTTTCACCAATCAACTTTACATTTGGCATACCTATAAAAGAAATAGCGGTCATCTCCCCACTACTTGCTGTTTTAATACTGGTAAGAACAGCAATTTTATTTACCTTAAATCTTTTAGGCATAATTTTTAATGTTATTCTTCCAAATTTTCCAGCTGATGAATAGAGTGGTTGCTCCCCTTGATTTGTTTTAAATGTTATAATATTTCCATCTGCAATAAGCGCATTTAGACCAGCAATCATAGGATGCATATTTCCGCCCGAATTGGTTCTTAAATCAATGACCCATCCCTTTGGATTTTGTTGTTGTAGGGACAGAACAAGATCATTTAGGTGGTCGGCAAATGCTTGCTGACTTTCAGGAAAGGTAGACCCAAATCGAGGCACATTGACATAGGCAATTCTTTCATCGAGCATTTTTCCTGAGGGTAATTCAAGAGGAGACCTAGTTTTATTTTCTTCTATGGGTTTGCTGGTATATGCAATATATGCTTCCGGACTATAGTATTTGCTATGAAAATCCTTTGCCTTTCTCAAATGATTTAAATAGAAATTTACAACTTGTTGTGCGCCATTTTCTAGTGTTAAACCAGCTAATGCTGCAGGTGTTTGGGCGATGATATCTTTCCAAATTAAGCTATCATTAACAATGCTCATTTGTTGGATCTTTGATTTGATTTCTTCACTAAATTCAAGGATTTCCTTAGCAGGTGGAGTATTAATCCAATCTGTTTTTACTTCATCTATAAATAGATTTCCAAGTCCACCCATATTAACAAAAAGAATCATAGATTTGACCTCTGGTTGAACCAAAATGGAGAAGTTAACATCTTGCCATTCACCTGATTTGGAAGGATCAACAACTATTCGGCTTCCCTCTCCTCCAATTCTTTTTTTATTTTCATCAAAAAACTGAATAAAAAAATTAGCCACTAGCTGCTTGCTATCCGTTTTTATTTTAGAGGAAACTTGAAGCTTTGTTAATTTACTGATTTCAATCGAAAAAATATTGGAAGCCATTAACTTGGCTTTTACTTCCTTTTTGTTAAAATGTAGGCTGTGTTTACCTTGATGTTTATCGGAAGTGGTAATTCTTAGGATATTATTTAAAGTATCTTGATTATTCAAATACCATCCTTGTGGTTTTCCGTCAGAATTAAAACTTTCAAAATTACCATTTATGATTTGGGCGTGGGAGATACTTAGACCAAAAAGAAATAGTATGATAATTTTAAGGAGTTTGATAATAATATGAGCTATCATGTCACTTGAGATTTAAATATTAATGCTTATTATAGTAATCTAAGTTTCCACCTAATCCGATCTGATTGACCACCTTGCTCTTTTTTAATCCCCTGATATGGCTGAGTCCTGATAATTGGGCATCTAAACTATCTATTTTACTGACATTGGATACATCAATCAATGAATTTTCGATGTTTGCATTCAATCGATGGATATTATATCCTTGGAAGCTTAGCTTTGATTCGTCTTTGAGATTCACATTTAACGTGGATACAATTTTTATGGGATCTCTATAATATTCATGAAATGCAATAGTTGAATTTTTCGATATGGTGAAACTTTCAATGGAGGTCGTTACTGTATCTCTACTGCTGTATTCCACCTGACCATTAAGATTATTTAATAGGAGTGATTTTATTTTTTGTGCAGAGAGGCTAATTACTATCTTCTTGATCTTACTGCCTTGTAAATTCAGGATTAATTGCCTGTTTTTTATTTGATGATCAACCTCCATTAAATAATAGGGAGACATACATTCTAATCGTGCCTTTTCATCATCTTCGTTAATTTCCAATAACACCAAATCCTTGTCGCCGTTGCCATTTATCACGATATCATCAATATCATCAAGTGAAATAGGGTCTGCGGTTACATCATGGCTAAAATGGAGCATGAATTTGGATATAGGATCTTTGGTAACCGGATCTGCCTTCAAGTCTTTGGAAGAGAGGATAGGATCAATACGGAGTAAACCACTCAAGGGTGCTAGTAGAAAAAATCCTGAACATAAAATTAATAGTGTTATGAGGATAAATATATTGGTATTTTTCATGATTGCTTAATTATCGTTATATAGTTGGATTAATTCTTCTCTACTGATGCCTAACAGTTTTGCCATTTGAAAAAAGTTTGGGGCTTCATGTAGAAGGAAATTTGATCGCCTAGCGTGTAGAATCCTATCTTTCGCATCCAAGGAAACAAAGAACCCTAAACCTCTTTTATTATAGATGATTTCATCTTGTTGGAGTTTATCATATGATCTCATAACCGTGTTCGGATTCACTTCGATCAAAGCTCCCAATTCGCGTACAGAAGGGATCTTTTCGTCCAATTTCCATTCATCCTTTAGGATTTTTTCCATCACCAAATCAATTATTTGAATATATATGGGTTTTTCATTGGAGAATTTCATCAGTGTACCTCCTTTTCTTTTAGAAGATAGTAAAAGCTTATGTATGCGAAGATGGCTGCAATACTTCCCAATACAAACGGATAAGCTTTTACATAGGTTTCATTATTGATGTATTGTGAATGTGCTCCTGACCATAATTTATCCATTGCGAGGTCTGAAAAGAAAATATAAGCAATGATGATAAAGGTGGATTTTATCCTGCTATATTTTCGGAAATATAGGATACTTACCAGATAAATGGGTAGAAATAGGAAGAAAATAAAGCTATATTTTAATACATCTAAGTTTATATTGGCATTATATAGAATACTATTATCTGGGATTTCTGTGTACAGATAACCTAATTTATCATAGCCTTCCTTTGCTAAATCCAGGTAATTGAATTGTAAATAAAGCTGAACAACAAAATTGCAGAGCAAAATCAAAATCAAATTGAGTAAGAAAACGAAGCTACAAAAGATCACAATTCCAAAAAATCTGTCTATAGTTTTTAATGGAAGAGTAAATTCAACCGGATTGTAGATGTTTTTTTGAAGAATAATAAGATTAAGGAAGGGTAAAAGAACAGCTAGAAAAGGCGCACTATTAAAATAGGTCCGCTCTGCAAGCTGTACCGCAGTAATATAATTCTTTGCAGTATCAAAACCATTTTTTTCTGATAGTATACTTAAGGTATTGTGGTTGCTAAAATAGAATAATATGCCAAAGCCAATCAAAGCAACCAGTATAATTGAGGTTAAGATGGATTTGTTCCCTTTGAAGATGAGTAAGGCGTAATTTAAAGCTGCTTTCATTTCACTGTAGTTTTTGAAGTATTAATAAATGCATTGAATAAAAATTCAATGTCCATGTTGGAGGTTGCCTCCGTCCTATTGACAATCAGGTATTTATTTCCGATAACCTCTTCAGTTTGAAAGATAATCTCATCTCCAGGAGTGATTTCTGAAGTAATGGCATATTGATCGTTGATGTCGGATAGGCTTTTATCTAAAATTAATTCACCATGATGAAGGATCAAGAGGTGATCGAGCAGCTGATCGATATCTCGGATTTGATGGCTGGCAATGACCACTGTTTTTTCAGGAGTGAGGCTATTGGCCAATAGCCTTCTGAATATAGTTTTGGATGGGATATCTAATCCATTGGTCGGTTCATCCATCAACAGAACGGCCGTATTACAGGCTAATCCAAATGCCAGATGTACTTTTTTACCTTGACCTAAGGAGAGACTGCTTAGGTGACTATTAGGATCAATTTGAAATTCCTGTAAATAGTTTTCAAATTCGGTATAATTAAAATTGCTGTAAAAATTACCGTACATCCTACCGAAATCATGGACATACAAATAAGGCAGATTGGTCGTGTCTCCCAAATAAAATACCTGGTCGAAGTATTTCCCTGAACGTTCCTTGCTATTTATCCCTCTGAATTTAATATCACCTTCTTTGGGGAGAAGAAGACCTTCCATCAATTTGATCAGGGTGGTTTTTCCTTCTCCGTTCAACCCCAATAATCCGTAGATAGTTCCAGGTTGGAGATTTAAAGAGATATTTTTTATTATTTTTCTTTTTTTGGTATACCCATAGGATACCGAATTGACGGTTAACATAGGCTTATTGTTTTAGTGTATTAGTATGTTAGTACACTACAAATATAAGCTAGGATTTTTAATTTCCAAGAATTATTTAAAAAAAAGCTGTCCTGGAGATTTTCATTCCAGGACAGCTCAAAAAGCCTTTAAGGCTAAATTATCTTATATTTTATCTTCCGCTAGCAGGAGGAGGGGTTTTATCAACCACTAATTTTTTATCGCGGTTAGCGATTTCCCATGCCGTATGGAACACTAATTTCTCGCGTTTTGCCATCATAGGGAAGTTGATTTTATCTACCGTATCGTTCGGCGTATGGTAATCTGGATGTAATCCGGAGAAATAGAAAATCACTGGAATATTGTGTTTAGCCAAATTGTATTGGTCTGAACGGTAATAGATGCGCATAGGATCCTTTGGATCATCGTACATATAATCCAATTCCATCTGTGTGAAATCCTGGTTTGCTTTCTCATTGATCGCTTTCAATTCGGAGCTCAACATTTCTGATCCGATGGCATGGATATAATTATGGTTTCCTTCCAAATGTTTATTGTCGATACGGCCGATCATGTCCATATTCAAACAGGCTACCGTATTTGCTAATGGGAAAACTGGGTTCTGGGAATAGAAATCGGATCCAAGAAGGCCTTTTTCTTCCGCTGCAAAAGCCATGAACAAGATGGTTCTACGAGGACCTCTACCTGCTTTTTTTGCAGCTGCAAAAGCTTTCGCAACCTCCATCACACCTACCGTTCCAGAACCATTATCATCAGCTCCTGGAAAGAAAGTGCCATCTGGCAATACACCATCATGATCATAGTGACCGGAGATGATCAATACTTCATCCTTAAGGTCAGTTCCCTCGATAACACCTAGTACATTTGGATCGAATAGATCTTCTTTTTTAGAACCCATGCTCGCATTCAAGGATGCTTTCAGGACCGAAGAATTAGGTTTTTTTGTCGAGCTAACAGTTTGCTTGAATTTACTAATCGATGTATTGTTTGCAGCCAATATCTGGTTAGCAGTTGCTTCTGTAATATTTACTACTGGAGCTGCGGTGCTGTTATTTGTAGTTTCTTTATCTGATGATTTCAACCTGTAACTTCCGCTGGTCATTCTTGATCCAAAACGTTTGATCATTTCCGCTGCTTGAGAGTTAGCGGACAAGATCAAGGCTGGGTTTTGTTTCATGACTTCTTGAAGTCTTTTAGAACGACTGGTCGACCAATCCGATAAGGTGGAAGTTCCAGTGATCAATGAGTTTCCGGAGGCATCCATAGGTTCGCCTTCGTTGATGACCAAAACTACTTTACCAGCTAGATTCTGTCCAGCATAGTCACTATAAGATGGCGTATTAATTCCATATCCAACGAATACAATCTCTGAAGCATTGAAGTTTCTGAAAGCATTGGATCCTGTTACATAAAAATCTTTGGCATTGACCAAGGTTTGGTTGTTCAGGTTGAACTGCTCCACCACATATGAAGATTTAACAAGGTTCACAGGCTGATAATAAGAACCATTTACAGCTGGTTTTAAACCTAGTTCCTGGAATACCTTGGCGATGTATTCTACGGTCTTTTTACCACCTTCTTGCCCAGTTCCACGACCGGCAAATTCTTTCGAAGCAAGAATGGTAAGATGTGACTTTGCAGATTCTTCGGTTAAAAGGTCTGCATACTTCTTTTGAAGGGTATGTTGATTGACCGAACAGCTGAACAGCGTAGGGATCAACAAGGATACAAAAAAGAACTTTTTCATATGGTTTTATATTGGTTATGAACAGGAAATCTTATTTACGCGGTTAGCGTGGCGGCCACCTTCAAAGTCAGTGGTCACGAATGTACGAACAATACGTTTTGCTAGATCTAGATCGATAAAACGAGCTGGGATACATACAATATTAGCATCGTTATGCTGACGAGCCAATGCAGAGATTTCTTCCAACCAGCAGATTGCTGCACGGATTCCCTGATGTTTGTTCGCCGTAATGGCAACTCCGTTTGCACTTCCACAAATTAAGATACCCAAATCGTTCTCTTTGGTCTCTACACTGCTTGCCACAGGATGAGCAAAATCTGGATAGTCTACTGAATCTGCAGTACTCGGACCAAAATCTTGAACAGTATATCCCAATTCTTCCAAAAATGGAATCAAGGCTGCTTTGTAATCTACACCGGCATGATCACTGCCAATTGCTATTTTTTTAGACATAATCTATAAGTTATGGATTTCTATAATTTATGAATTGTAAAACTCTTTTTCTTCTTGTTCTTTTCGCTTCTTCACATTTGCGGAAACCATGATACTCACCTCATACAGAATGAACATTGGAGCACTCACAGTCAGTAAGGTCAGGATATCTGCCGTAGGCGTAATGATTGCTGCGATAGTTAAAATGATTAAAATAGCATATCGACGGCTAGCACGCATGAACTCTGGGGTCATAATACCAATCTTTGATAAGATGAATATCAGGATAGGTAATAGGAAGATAATTCCACAACCTAAGGTCAGGGTTGCAATGGTCGATAACCAGTTATCCGTTGTAAAGTTGTTATGGATCTCAGGACTTAGGGTATAGTTTGCTAAGAAATTGATGGATAAGGGTACTACAATGAAATATCCAAACAATGCACCTAAGAAAAATAATATGGTGGCATAAAATACGAACCCTTGTGCTGATTTTCTTTCAATTTTGGTCAATGCTGGTTTTATAAATAACCAAACTTCAAATAGAAGATAAGGAAATCCCAAGAACAAAGCAATTAATAAAGATCCGTTAATAGTAAGCATAAATTGGGATCCAACCTCTGTGGAAATTAAATTGAAATTTAAATTCTTAACGCAGAACCCTTCCAGGTTTAGGGCATCGCCCACTTTGCACATCATTTGATACGTCCAAAATTCTGGTTTTTTAGGCCCCATAATGATGGTATCAAATAGTTGTTCGAAATAAGAAAAGGAAATTATCGCAAATATGGAAATAGCAATTACCGATCGGATGATATGCCATCTCAGAACTTCAAGGTGGTCGAAGAAAGACATTTCTGCCTCAATATTCTTTCCTTTATCCTTGATCGCCTGTATAAGTTTGATATTCTTTGACATGTAATTTTTTTACGCGTAATTTAAGTCGTAATAAACAAAAATACCATTCTTCTGCAGAAGAATGGCATCTTTTGTATTTGTAAAGTAAATTTTATACACTTTCCTCATCAGGATACTCCGTAAGATCGAAAGTTTCCATGAATTTGGTGGTAAAATTACCCGCTCTAAAGTTCGGATCATTCATTAAACGCAAGTGTAATGGGATGGTTGTCTTCACACCTTCGATCACGAATTCGCTTAATGCACGAGACATTGTATTGATTGCTTCCTCACGTGTTTGAGCCACACAGATCAATTTCGCAATCATGGAATCGTAGTTTGGTGGAATCGAATAGCCCGAATAAACATGCGTATCAACACGAACCCCATGTCCTCCTGGAGAATGGAAATTGGTGATCTTTCCTGGTGATGGACGGAAGTTGTTGAACGGATCCTCTGCATTGATACGACATTCGATCGCATGCATGGTTGGCTCATAACTTTTTCCTGAGATAGGAATGCCTGCTGCCACTTTGATCTGTTCTTTGATCAAATCGAAGTTGATCACTTCCTCTGTAACCGGGTGTTCTACCTGGATACGGGTGTTCATCTCCATAAAATAGAAGTTACGGTGTTTGTCAACCAAGAACTCGATGGTTCCTGCACCTTCATATTTTACCGCTTGCGCACCTTTGATGGCTGCTTCACCCATCTTCGCACGAAGCTCAGATGTAATGAATGGGGAAGGAGCTTCCTCAACCAATTTCTGGTGACGTCTTTGGATGGAACAGTCACGCTCTGAAAGGTGACATACTGTTCCATATTGATCTCCGATTACCTGGATTTCAATATGGCGAGGGTCTTCTACAAATTTCTCCAGGTAGATGCCGTCGTTTCCGAATGCAGCACCTGCCTCTTGACGGGCAGAATCCCAAGCAGGTTCAAATTCTTCATCTTTCCAAACAATACGCATACCACGGCCACCACCACCGGCAGTAGCTTTCAAGATGATAGGATATCCGATCTCATTGGCAATTTTGATCCCCGATTTAACATCAGGAACCAAACCATCAGAACCAGGGATAGTAGGTACTCCTGCATTCTTCATGGTTTCTTTGGCCGAAGCCTTATCGCCCATGCGTTCAATCTGTTCCGCAGTTGCACCAATAAACTTGATGCCATATTCTGCACAGATTGCCGAGAATTTCGCGTTCTCCGATAGGAAACCATATCCTGGGTGGATTGCATCTGCATTGGTCAATTCCGCTGCAGCAATAATATTTGGAATATTTAAATAAGAATCTTTACTTGCTGGAGGGCCGATACAAACTGCCTCGTCCGCAAAACGAACGTGCAAGCTGTCGCGATCGGCTGTAGAATATACAGCCACGCTCTGAATCCCCATCTCTTTACAGGTACGGATGATACGAAGCGCAATTTCCCCTCTATTGGCAATTAATATTTTTTTGAACATATTTCTAGCTAGGATCTACTAAGAATAAAGGTTGATCGTATTCAACTGGTTGCGCATCATTTACTAAGATCTTCACAATCTTACCCGATACTTCCGACTCGATTTCGTTGAATAATTTCATCGCTTCAACAATACACAATACTTTTCCAGGAGCGATTTCATCGCCAACATTCACAAAAACAGCTTTGTCTGGACCTGGAGAACGGTAGAATGTACCGATGATAGGAGATTTCACAGTAATGTATTTTGAGCTGTCATCAGCAGCTGGAGCAGCCGGTGCAGCAGCAACAGGTGCAGGAGCAGCTTGTGGTGCTGCAACAGCAGGTGCTGCGGCAGGAACAGTTGCAGTTACATAAGTAGGCTCCTGATTTGTTTTTATTGTAATTTTGAAATCTTTTTCTTCGATTGATACTTCATTCACACCTGATTTTGAAACGAACTTAATCAGATCCTGAATTTGTTTGATATCCATACTCATATGCTAGCAGGTTTTGTTTAATTATTGTAAAAATGATTAGCTATAAAGGTAATAAAATCTATTGTATTAGTATGCCCATTTCAAATAAATAGAGCCCCAGGTAAATCCACCTCCAAAAGCCGCTAATATCAAATTATCGCCTTTTTTCAGCTTGTTTTCCCATTCCCATAGACATAAAGGAATAGTTCCACTGGTTGTATTTCCATATTTTTGGATGTTCACCATCACCTTTTCCTCAGGTAGTCCAGCGCGTTCTGCTGTGGCATCAATAATGCGTTTGTTCGCTTGGTGAGGAACCAACCAGGCCACATCTTCTGAGGTCAAGTTGTTTCTTTCCATCACTTCCGCAGCAACTTCCGCCATATTGGTAACCGCAAATTTGAACACTGTTCTTCCTTCTTGGTAAGCATAATGTAAGCCTGCATCCACTGATTCATGTGAGGCAGGGTACATAGAACCTCCACCTTTGATGTTCAGGTATTGTCCACCAGATCCATCTGTTTTTAAGATAGAATCGATTACACCATTTCCTTCTTCGTTTGGTTCCAGCAAAACTGCTCCACAACCGTCTCCAAAAAGGATACAGGTATTTCTATCTTTATAATTGACTACAGCTGACATTTTATCGCCACCTACAACCAATACTTTTTTGTGCTTGCCCGACTCAATGAACTGAGCTCCGGTAGTTAATCCGAATAAAAATCCAGAACAAGCGGCTTGTAGATCGTATCCCCAAGCGTTTTTGGCGCCGATTTTATCGGCAAGGATATTGGCAGTTGCTGGAAACAACATATCTGGAGTACTTGTACAGAAGATGATCAATTCAATTTCTTCAGCAGAGATTCCTCTTTTTTCCAATAATCCTTTTACTGCTGGAACGGCAAGGTCTGATGTTGCTTTTCCTTCGTCTTTTAAGATCCTTCTTTCGCTGATACCTGTACGTGTAACGATCCACTCGTCGTTGGTATCCACCATGGTTTCCAACTCTTTGTTCGTTAGGATATAATCAGGAACATAACCATTAACAGCTGTAATAGCTGCATGAATTTTTGACATATTTCTTAATTAAAGGCAGATTTGATCCTATCCACAAAGTTGGATGCAATCATATCTCTAGACAATAAAACCATATTCTTAATGGCTTCCGGAGTTGAAATTCCATGGCCAATGATTACAGGTGCATTTACCCCCAAAATCGGGCTGCCCCCATAACGTTCATAGTTAAACCTATCGAAAAATTCATCCTTAAACCCTTTTTTCAGGGTTACCACATAGAAAGACTCTGCCAGTTTCAACACCACATTACCGGTGTAGCCATCACA
The DNA here is from genome assembly GCF_002734245.1 of Sphingobacterium sp. 1.A.4. Taxonomy (NCBI): domain Bacteria; kingdom Pseudomonadati; phylum Bacteroidota; class Sphingobacteriia; order Sphingobacteriales; family Sphingobacteriaceae; genus Sphingobacterium; species Sphingobacterium sp. 1.A.4. The sequence continues at coordinate 120,669 of NZ_PEAZ01000041.1, read as the reverse complement.
GACAAATACATCTGCATGGTCGCTGAAAAGATCACGTCCTTCCGCATTTCCGATAAAATTAATGTTGTTGTTTTCTTTAAGAAGAGCGTATGAGGCAATAGTTAGGTTATTTCCTTTTTCTTCCTCTTCTCCAATATTGAGTAGTCCCACTTTTGGAGAAGAAATACCATACACATGTTCGGCATAAAGGCTTCCAAGGATGGCAAATTGGTTTAACATTTCAGGTTTACAGTCGGCATTGGCTCCAACATCCAGTAGGATTCCAAAACCGCTTTTCAACTTCGGAACATTGGTTGCAATGGCAGGTCGCAGTACCCCTGGTACAGTCTTGACGCTGAACATCGATCCGACCAACATAGCTCCTGTGTTACCTGCCGAAGAGAACGAGTCGATCTCTCCGTTTTTAAGAAGTTCAAATCCCTTTGCAATGGAGGAATTTGGCTTTTGTGTGATCGCTTTAGTAGGGTGTTCATGCATACTAATCCCTTCAGGTGCATGAACGTAGTCAAATTTGGAGGGGTCAGAACCGGCCGCTTCAATCGCTTTTCTACAGGCCTCTTCATCTCCGAACAGGACAATTCGCTGTGATTCTTCCAATACTTTCTGCGCATCAATTGCGCCTTTTATGTTCGAATCAGGTGCGAAATCTCCCCCCAACACGTCTAATCCAATCTTCATTCGTTATTATTTATAATATTCAATAATACGCAAAAAACATCCCAAGTGAAAGTGAATAATATAAAAATATTACACTTTTTTGGGATGTTTACTTAGAAAGATGTCTTTAGACAGCAGCAGTAGTCTCAACGATTAATTTACCGTTATAGTATAAATTACCGTCTACTGTATAAGCGTGGTGTGGTCTGTGAACTGCGCCAGTTTCTTTACAAACTGTCAACCCTGGAGCTTCTGCTTTATAATGCGTTCTTCTCTTGTCTCTTCTAGATTTAGAAATTTTACGTTTTGGATGTGCCATTTCGTATTTTAATTTTAGTTATTTTTAATTTTTTTCAATGCTTCCCAACGTGGGTCAATGTTTTCATTATCTCCACCTGATGAATCATCCTCGTTATTTTCGTTTTCGATCCTGCTCAACATTTCTGGGTCGCAGGAAACGCCAATACCTTGTTCCGAACATTTCGTGTATGGTGGAACCGCGACATTGATATATTCATATAACAACGGCGCAATATCCAATTCGTAATCACTTTTGGAAAGCATGATGACCTCTTCGGTATCATCGTTCCAATCTTCTTCACTGAATTTGACCAATGCACGTTCCTTGATGTGAACAGGGGAGTCGAATGTGGATAAGCAAACATCACAAGTCAGTTCAATACTTCCTTGGATATCAAAATTTGCAATCAACATATTCTCCTGTTTCTGCAAGTCGACCACTACTTTCAGGTCGCCTTTTTTCACTAGGGAATGTTCGTAACATTCAAAGAACTTCTCATCAATTTCAAAGTCAAAGCTGTGTTTACCTGTCGAAAGTCCTGAGAAAGGTATTCTATACTGTTTTAGATACTTCACAATCTTGCATTTGAGCCTGCAAAAGTAACGATTAATTAAACATAAATGAAATTTATTTTAAAAAATCCTACAGGCTATTCGTAATAATTTTTACCAAGTTCAATTTTTGGACGATCGTTGGCCATACGCCATTTGTTAGTGTCCCGCAAAGAATAAGCACAACCGCAATATTCCTGCATATAGAAACGCTCTCTTTTGCTGATTTCCAGCATTCTTTCTGAGCCGCCTTTCTTACGCCAGTTGAAAGTCCAGTAATCCATATCCGGATACCTGGAAGCCGCTCTAACACCGCAATCATTGATCTGGTCCATGTTTTTCCAACGGGAGATACCCAAGGAAGAAGAGATGACGTCAAAGCCATGGGCTGCCGCATATTCTGCCGTTTTCTCAAAACGCATGTCAAAGCACATGGTGCAACGAATGCCTTTTTCAGGTTCATTTTCCATTCCTTTGGCGAGTTCAAACCAATGGTCCACATCATAATCTGCATCTATGAATGGAATGTTGTGTTTTTCTGCAAAGCGGATGTTCTCCTCTTTCCGAAGGTCATATTCTTTTCTTGGGTGGATGTTCGGATTATAGAAATAGATAGTGAAGTCTATTTTCGAATCAATCAATGCTTCCATTACCTCGCCAGAACATGGTGCACAGCAGGAGTGAAGCAATAATTTCTTGCCTTCATTCGGAAGCGTTAGCTTCTCCCTTACAAATTCTTTCTTCTCCATGTGACAAAACTATTCTGCAATAGTACAAAAAACCAAGTATTTAATCAAATTAACACTTCTTCACATGCGCCAAGGATTGCTGAAAGGGATATTTTTATACATTTGTAATATAATAGGTTCCCGATGAAACAAAGATTACTTTACGCTTTATTTATTTTGTTAGGTTTTGGATTGATTACTTCCTGTGAAATGGATGATGATGAACCCGCTAAAAGTACGTCCATTTCTAGGTTGTATATTTCCTATTCCAATTGGAACCCGAATGTACAAGGGACACCGATCAATAACATGGCGATTGTTTCCAATGCCGATTCTACCAATTTCGGAGATGCAAGGACAACATCCTTTTACCTTACCCCATCATCAGGTGGGTCTACCATTTATTTCCACCCGGCCGCGAGAACGGTATTCCATGCGTCCTTGAATATTTCTGCTGTGGATACCATTATCCATACCGCGACCATTGGAGAGACCGGTGCACCAGCAAATAATCGTAAAATAATGAGCAAATTGCTGATGAAGCCAAGAGGGTTGGTTTTCCATCCTCATTTGGATCGATTATATACTGTTCAGGTGAATGAAGGAAGTTCCTATGTGTATGTTTTTGATAGACCACGTGGGATAAACCAGGTCGTGATTCCTGCACAGACCATCGAACTGGCTGATCAGTTGAATGCCTGGGATGCCACCATTGTGAATTCAAAATTAATCCTTAGCCGTACAGGAAAGGATGGTGGATTGGATATTTTTGATAATCTTGTTCCACGTAGAGAACCATTGATCCCGAACTTAAGCCCTTCCAAAAGCTTGAAAATTGTAGGTACTTCCAATATCCAGGGGATTTCGATCGATACGGTCAACAACATGATGGCAGTAGCCGATTATCCGGATAACAATTCGGTAGCTGGGGCAGGTAGGATCTTGATATTTGATAATTTTACTTCCTTGCTGGAGGGTTCAGAGACGATTACTCCTTCCAGAATCATCACTGGAGCAAATACAAAATTAATTAGACCATCGGATGTGGACCTGGACTTTAGAAAGGATAGTAAATATTTTTATGTGGCAGATCCGGGATCTTCTTTAGTGTATCGATTTCTGAAATCAGCGGATGGGGATGTAGCACCTGAATCCCAATTTTCTAGAGCAGGATTGAATCCAGTGAGTTTATCCCTCGACGCTCGAAATTAATTGCAGCATCAATTCCACTTCTAGTTTTTTCTCGGCATTGTCCACATGGTCATACGCAGCAATCAGGTTGCGAAGCACTCTGCGGATAATCGCTAGGTTATCACAGGGCAAGGTGTATTCATCCGATAAGGGGAGATTCAGCTGCCTTAGGAAAGCAAATATATCCTCCTCCCGCATAATCTGACCGCGGTTGAATACATTGATATAGAAGAGTACCTTATCCTGATTATCTCCATCTGCATAGGCCAGAACAAAGTGCTTCGGAAGGTTTACCCCAAAAATAGGGATATCCAATTTTTGTGCTACCAAAGCATAGATACAGGCAAGGCTGATCGGATTCCCCTTTTTGCTCTCCAAGACTTTATGGATAAAGGAATTCTGAGGATCGTGGTAATTTGTGGTATTTCCTGATAGGCCAAATTCCCTAAAAATGATATTGTTCAATAATTTCACCTTTTCTACCGGGCTCATATCGTACATCAGATGATACCAGGCATTCCGGCGTAACTCGGCCAATTGCACATACACCTGTTCATCATTCAGGTTCGGATATTGATATCTATTGATGATCAACAATCCTTCAAGAAGATCTTCTGCATTATTTAATTTCCAGAGCTGTAGGTCGTTCTTGACCTGATCAAATTGAATCTTATGAACAATGTTTTCGATTCTGCTCTGAGAGAGGGGATCAAATGAGGACTCCCAAGAGCTTTCCAAGAGCGGAATAACTTCGGGACCACAGGTGATAAGTTTGTGTTCGATTTCTCGGAAAATATCCGTGTCCGGATCGTCCAAGAGATAAATTAGTGCCTTTATTTCTTTTTCGTTCACATTGAAAATTACAAAAATAAAGGCACAACTCAAAAATTATTTCAGCTGCCCATCCAACATATGGATAATTCTTTTGCCATATTCGGCATTCTTTTCGGAGTGGGTAACCTGAATGATGGTGACACCATCATCATTTAATTGTTTAAATAATTCCATGATCTCTTCTCCTTGTTTTGAATTGAGGTTTCCGGTCGGTTCATCGGCCAGCAATAAATTGGGGGATCCTGCTAATGCCCGGGCTATACCAACGATCTGTTGTTGGCCCCCAGATAATTGGGCGGGGAATAGGTCTTTTTTACCTACGATATTGAATCGATCCAACAGATCGCTGACGATACTTTTTCGTTCAGAAGAGGAGATGTTTTTATAGATCAATGGGGTTTCGATGTTTTCATAGACTGTTAGTTCATCGATCAGGTGATAGGATTGGAAAACATAACCCATATGGGACTGGAACAGTTGGGTCCGTTTCTTCGGTTTCATGGTTAAAACATCTTCATCCATGAAGAAGTATTTTCCTTCATTAGGTCCATCCAACATCCCGATGACATTGAGTAAGGTGGATTTTCCAGAACCTGATGGCCCCATGATGGAAATGAAATCACCTTCTTGGATGGTGAGGTTGATGTCCTTTAGGATGAAGGATTTGGTGCCTGCTACACTGTACCATTTGAAAATATGTTCTAATCTTATCATGTTTAAATTTAAAATTTTAATGTTAATTTTTTGTATTGTGGTTTTTGTTCCTCTTGCATCATTGGTACTTTCGCGTCATTGCGAGGTACGAAGCAATCTAACTAACCCTGTCATCCTGAGCATCGTCGAAGGATCTGTACGGTTGGTGGTAAACGTTCAGATACTTCGACTTCGCTCAGCATGACAAAAACGAAAGATTGCTTCGTCGTGCCTCCTCGCAATGACGAACCCCACTCAACCTCTCAAACCCTTCCAATACACCCTACACAACGCCACACCCTTCCAATACCACCTATAAATCCCTCAAAGTCTTCACGGGGTTTTGCAACCCAGCCTTTATCGTCTGTAAATTCACCGTAACTAAAGTAACCACAAAAACCAACAATGCCGCCAAGCCGAAAAACCACCACGAAATCTCTATCCTATAGGCAAAATCCTCCAGCCATTTATTCGAAAAATACCATGCTATCGGACTTGCAATCAAAACCGCCAAAAATATAATCAGCACATAATCCCTATTAAACAAGTTGGAAATACTCATAATCGAAGCCCCAAGCACCTTCCTTATCCCAATCTCTTTTGTCCGTTGTTCTACGCTTTGCAATATTAAGCCAGAAACACCCAAAGCAGAAATAAAAAGCGCCATTCCTGCAAACAACAAAAACAACTGGGCCTGTTTACTTTCCTTCACATACGTTTTTTCATACAGCTCATCCACCCAATTATAGTTTAAATACCTTCCAGGATAGAACTGATCCATCACTTTCTGTACCCCTTGCATGGCCAACCTTTCCTGCCCAGGTTTTACCTTGAGTAATATCCCTGCATAGGAAGTTAATTGATGTGCACTAATTACCGTAAATCCTATTTTCTTATGGAAAGACTCACTATGAAAATCTTTTACTATCCCAACAGGTATAACCTTCAAATCACGATGTATCTGCCCCAATTCGCTAATATTCAATTTCATGGCAGTACTTTCTGTCAGCAATACCTTCTTAATTCCATCAGTTTCTTCCCCTTCCACAGCATCTGGGTCTGCTATTTCCACATAGTCCGACTCATTTAAAAACCTACCTTTCAAAAGCTCCATATTCAAAAGCTTACCCAGATCCACATCGCCATTAATATAGTTTACCTGAATTTTATGCTCCGCATTGTCGGGGTCTGGGATGAATTTTGAAAAATTTCCTGACCCGTTACTTGGTGTCCAGCCTGATACACTAACCGTTTCTATGCCAGGTAAATTTGCCAATTCGTTCTTTACAGCAGCACTTTTCTCTCCAACGCCAAAATGACCTATACCCATGACATGGTCGACATTGATTCCCAAAGATTTTTCCTGAACCAATTTCAGTTGAGATTTGATCGTAATCAAGCCAATGATTACGATCAATGAAATGGAAAATTGAGTAATGATCAATGATTTCTTGACCCATACATCAATCACCTGCGATTTACTGATTTTATTTCGTAAGGCCTCTGCGGTATTCACCCTAGAGATGATAAACGCGGGATATATGCCGACAAGCACACTCAGCAACAAAATAGTGGGAAAGTACAGGGCAAGCATAGGAATTAATTGCGCTCTAACATAAGCTAATTCATACCCTAAGAATTTTTCCAATACCGGGAGGGAAAGAAAATAGAACAACAGCGAAATACATGCAGCGATGAAAAATAGCATAATAGTTTCCTTTAATAGATTTACTATCAAGCTGCTTCGCTTTGCCCCCAATATTTTATGTAGGTTGATCTGTTTGACCCTTTTTAAGGTTTTTGCAGCAAAAATATTGATATAATTGATGCAGGAAATCAAAAGTACCAGCGCTGCAACAGCCATCAATATTTGGCTTGCTTTTTTATTCCCACTGATGTTCGTTCCATCGATAGGTTCCATATACATCGCGGTTATTGGCTGAAGTCTGAACGATGTTTTGGAAGCCATCTCTGGACCAAGGAAATTAGCATACCACTGGCTTGCTTTTTTCGCCAAAGCATCTGCATCGGTACCCACTTTTAATTTCAAAATCTGTTGGCTAAAAAAGCCCCATCCTTCCCGATTTAATGGGATTTTAGGTTTACCAGTCAGGTAGATAAATTCGGTTCGGAAAACCGAATTATAAGGCATATTATCCATAACGCCAAGGATCACATATTCCGATTTTTTGTCAGAATAGGAATCAGCAGATAAAATGGTTTTTCCTATGACATTTTCCCCTTTAAAATAGCGTTCCTTAAAAGATTTACTGATCAACAGATTTTTCTTACCTGCAACTAGGTTTTTGGCACTTCCTTCAAGAATATGCACATCCAGTAGATCAAATACATTGTTCTCCGCTTCCAAACCTTCAATTTTTATTGCAGGTTCTGCCTCGCCCTGTAAATTGAGGTAGATCTGCCCTTGGCGCATGTGTGAGGCAGCCTCAATCTCCGGAAAAGATTTTTCCAGCTCGGTACCGAGATTGACATAAGCGGTACCATTTTCATTTTCTACACCTGCGGTAGAATCGATCGTGACAATACGGTATAATTGGGAGGAATTTGTCCAAGATTTATCATAGGATTGTTCCTCAAAATAAACACTGGAAATCAGCAAACAGATCAAGAAACCAAGGGACAGACCTAGGATATTGATCCAAGTAAAAGTCCCGTTCTTTAAAATATTACGAAATATCAATCTATTCATCACGCAAACTATCTACAGGATTTGCTCTTGCGGCACGTAAAGTTTGCCAAGCAATCGTACTCCAAGCTATAAAAACGGTTATTAAAGCGGCCAATGCAAACATCCACCATTGGATGCCGATTCGGAAGGCATACATTTCCAAGTATTTGTTCATCATCCATAAAGCTATCGGTGCTGCAATCAGAAAGGCTATCCCAACCAGCTTAATAAAATCTTTGGATAATAATAGGATCAAACTGGCGATCGAGGAACCCAATACTTTCCGGATACCTATCTCTTTTACTCGTCGATTGATGGTCAATAATGCCAAGGCAAATAAGCCCATGCAGGAGATAACAATTGCGATACCAGTTCCTACCATCACAATGCCGGAGAAGCGACGATCATCCTTATACATATTCTGGGTGTTTTCATCCAGATAGGAAATAGCAACTGTTGCTTTAGGGTTCACTGTTTTCCAAATTTTTTCTACGTTGGCCAGTGTTTCCGATAAATCCTGGGTTTCAACCCGTACAAAAATATAGTCTACGGCAAATACACTTGGATTGATAGATAAAGTTAGAGATTCTACTTTTTTGCGTAGATCCTGAAAATTAAAATCATGGATTACACCGATCACCAAGGATTTTCCATTCAAATTAATCTGTGTTCCTAAAACTTTATCGATTCCACCCATCTGTTCTGCCATTTTTTTATTGAGGATGACTGAATTGGTATCCGTGGCAAAACTTCTGTCAAAATCTCTTCCGGCCAATAACTTGATATCCAGTGTTTTTAGGTAATCGTAATCTATTCGCATATAATTGGTCGTGATCTCCCGGTTGTCTTGGTTGAAACCAAACACACTTCTTCTGGAAGTACCATCATTTCCCAAACCCATATTCACATCCGATCCACTGACAGCTTTCACCCATGATTCTTTTTCTAAGGCTACCCGCATTCTGTTCAAGGCATCTTCATGGTCAATTCCACTTCCAATAGGGATACTGATCACTTCGGATTTATTATAACCCAATGGCCGATTACTGATGTAGTTCAATTGTGAACTGATGACGATGGTCGAAACGATCAATAAAATAGCTATTACAAATTGCAAAACGGTTAAGGTGTTCCTGATTCTAGAAGATTTTACCGAAGACCCGCCTTTTAAGGAATGGATGATATTGGAGTTGGCTATTTTCCATGCCGGGTAACCACCAGCAATCAAGGTAATAACTAAGAAAATACCAAGAAATATCAAGAGGTTAGTGGGTGAAAATATATCCAGGATAGTCAAACGGTAATTCATGCTGGCATTATATTCTGGCAATAGCGCCCAAGCAAGCAGGCCGCCGAACACTAGAGCAATAATGCACAATAGAAAGGCCTCGGTCCATAACTGAACCACCAAGTGTTTAATAGTTCCTCCCAATGTTTTTCGGGTACCGATTTCCTTGCTTCGCAATAAGGAATTGGCAAGGGATAAATTGATGAAATTCGAACAGGCAATAAAAACGATCAAGCCGGCAATGGTTAACAGTATCCAAGGGAAGGAGGCTGATGGCCCATTGGCAATCCCTAAATTGCTCAGATGAAAATCCGCAACCGGTATGATCTGCAAAGAAAAGTATTGCCCATCTTTGTCGGCTGTTGCACCATCCCTTTTCAGGTTTTCAATATTGCTCTTGTAATATTGCTGGGTCAATGATCTGATTTCCTTTGCGAATTTCTGTTCATTGATTTTTCCATCCTTTAGCTTAACTATCACTTCGTGATTGACATTATCCCATCGATCCTTATCGTCCTGGTAATTGGGTTTCTGCTCAAAGCGAACCAAACTAGTAAATTTTAAACTGGAATTATTCGGGGGAGTTTCAACGATGGCTGATATTGTTTTTGGAATCCAAGTGCCTTGGATGTATACTTCTACCTGTTTTCCTGTGGCATCCAGGCTTCCAAATAGTCTTTCAGCCATGGATTCATCAATGACGATATTGCCAACATCGCTCAAAGCCTTTTGGTCTCCTTTGATGATGGGGAAACTGAGGATGGAAAGAAACTCTTCATCCACAAACTTATTGGAGGATTCAATTTCCTTGCTACCATTTCGGATGACCACATTGCCATTGGCAATTCGGGTCACTGCTTCGACATTCGGAAGTTCTTTTTTGAGCAATGGACCTAATGGAGCCGGCATGGAGGTGTTGTATTCCACCCCGCGTTCGGGTTGGCTCTTACTATATAATAATCCGATGCGATCAACATCCTTGTAGAAGGAATCGTAGGAAAGCTCAAACCTGGCCGTTAGGAAAAGGATAATGGCCGATCCCAAAGCAATCGCTAAACCCAAGATGTGGATTAAGCTTAGTGATTTGGTTTTTAGGATACTCCTCCAAGCAGTTTTTATGTTCAACATTGTTGTAGTATTTAGTATATAGTAATTAGTATTTAGTATTTAGTATTAAGACAATTGCCTTGCCAGTTGGGTATGTGGTTGATTTTTAGATTGTTGTTAGTTTGTTTTTGGGTTGATATTGTTCGATAATGAACAGTGTTTGTACGGATTTGAACGGTTTGATGATTGTATTTCCCCCGTCATTGCGAGGAGGTTTTTCCCCGTCATTGCGAGGAGGTACTTTCTGCGTCATTGCGAGGAGGTACGACGAAGCAATCTTTACCCATGTCATGGTGAGCGTAGTCGAACCATCTGTTCGTATGCATTACAGCGTACAGATCCTTCGACTACGCTCAGGATGACATGCGGGAAGATTGCTTCGTTCCTCGCAATGACGCTGGAAGATTGCTTCGTTCCTCGCAATGACGTTGCCCTCGCATTGCCCTCCCAATGGCATTGCCATCGCTCCCCCGCGCCGGCCTACTCATCCCTCAAACTATCCACCGGATTTGCCCTTGCTGCCAAATACGTTTTGGATAATAAAATAACCGTTGCTACCAACAACAAACCCATTGCTGATACCGGAAAAATCCACCAGCTGAAAGCTGTTCGATAATTGAAATCCTCCAACCATTTATTGCCAACATACCATGCTATTGGGAATGCCAGTAAACATGCAATAGCCACCAGACTCAATAAACCCTTCAATAACATCATAAGGATCTGCGAGATGGAAGCACCCAAAACCTTTCTAATACCGATCTCTTTAGTACGTTGGTTTGCTGTAAACAATCCCAATCCAAAAAGACCCAAACCAGCGATAACAATAGACAACGTAACTGCCCAGGTCAATAATTTCGACAATTGCTGTTCCTTCTTATATAATCCTTGAATCGTTTCATCTACAAATTTAAATTCGAATAGATCCGTCGGGAAAACAGCATTAAATTCTTTAGCAATCTTATCGGTTGTCCCTTTCCAAGTTTCAGGATGATTTTTATTCAATTTAATATGCATTACATACCCATCCCGGTCCCCTGCATAAAGAATTGGTCGGTTTTCAACGCGAGCATTGGTGATGTCGAAATCCTTCATGACCCCAACAATCATCATACTTTTTTTATTCAAGGTTAATCCCAAAGCCTCCTGAGGAGATTCCAACTTCAACTTTTCCAAGGCTTTCTCATTGATCAAGATCTCCTGCAGGGAATCCCGCATCATCACATTCCGGCCAGCAATCAATGGGATTCCATAAACATGAAGGTACTGGTCATCCCCACTTCTGAAATCCATATCAATGGACTCTTCCGTACTGGAATTGTCTAGCGTAATACTGGTTTTTAATTCCCCATTTAAAATAGGCGCTTGATTACCAAAACTGATACCTTGGATCTCAGGAATAGATCCCAACCTTGTTTTCAATATATTTCCTTTCTCGGAGTTCTGATAATTTCCTGGAATAAAGAACGTCAGGACAGCCTCTTTTTGAAAGCCCAGATCCTTATTGGAAATATAGGTCGTTTGTTTAACCACCAAGAATACCGCAATCAGAAACACCTGTGCCAATGCAAATTGAAAAACGGTCATTACCTTTCTTACCCAGCTACTACGTGAAAGATTACTGTTCTGGTTTACTTGATTTTTGAGGGCAAGGATAGGAGAGTAGCCTGTTAAGACCCAGGCCGGATAAAAACCTGCCAAAAGGGTTACTAGCAATAATTGTCCAACCAAAAAAGCGATTGCCAGTGGGCTTGCCAAAGCGGACAAGGATAAACCTGCGGGAATAAATCCTTCAAATGCTTTCAGCAGGATTGGTGTGAAAAGAAGGGACAGTAAGGTGGCGGTCAAAGCTATTAAAAAGGTTTCTGTTAGGAATTGTCTGGTCAATCTGGCCTTTGAACTTCCAAGTGTTTTACGAATACCTATCTCTTTGGCTCTCTCTGTAGATTGGGCAGTCGTCAAGTTGATGAAATTGATGATTCCCAAGGCCAATAAGAAGATAGCCAAAATGATCATGTTTCTTAGTGTGCCAGCTTTGGTCGCATTATAATTGAAATCACTGTTGAAATGTACATCCGATAAGGGTTGTAATTTGAAATCATCAACAAAGTTTTCCTCAAGGTTTTTATTTTTCCTATTGATGGCAATGATGGTTTTTTCAAAAGTTTCTGCGTCCACACCTGGTTTTAATTTGACCAATGCATTGGTATTATCATTGTAGCTGTTCCAGGAATCATAAGCAAAAATCGTGTTGAGAGATGGGTAGCTTGGAATAGTAGCGGTTGATAAAAATGACTGGAACTTAAAATCTGAGTTTTCGGTCATTTCTTTAACCACACCGGTTACTTGTAGATTGATCGAATCTAGAAACACGACCGTTTTTCCAAGCACTGCATCGGGGGTTTCTTTTGGAAAGAACCTTTCCAGGTTGCGTTCTGTCAATACAATGCTATTGGGTTTATTTAGGTCCTTAACATTTCCTGCTATCCAGGTATGTGGATAGAGTTCGAAGTATTTGTCATTAACAAAGGCTATTTTATTGTCCTTGAAAAATACTTTCTCTTCGCTGTTTGAAGTGGTAGGGATTTTTATTTTTTCCAAGAATGATTTGAAGATAGGCGCTATGAACTCCTTATTGGAAGCTTCTTGGTCGATGGTTTCAATCAATGGTGCTACTAGACCAGAAATCTTAAATGTTCCATCGGTGACAATGCGGTATACCCTTTCTTTATCTGGAACATGCTTATCAAAACTATAATCATATTGCACAAAGAGAAAGATAACCAGTGTGGCGCTGATACCTATCGCCAAACTGAGGACATTGATAAAGGTCATCAATTTGTTCTTTTTTATGGTTCTTATGGCTGAAGTAAGCATAATTAAGTTTTTATTAGTTAATTTTTTATTTTTTTATTCTCGCTATAACGTCATTGCGAGGAGACTATCTCGTCATTGCGAGGAGGTACGACGAAGCAATCTTTCGCCATGTCATGGTGAGCGTAGTCGAACCATCTGTTCGTATACTTAACAGCGTACAGATCCTTCGACTACGCTCAGGATGACATGCGGGAAGATTGCTTCGTTCCTCGCAATGACGCGGGAAGATTGCTTCGTTCCTCGCAATGACGCTGGCCTCGCAATGACGCTGGCGTCGCTCTCCATTCCCTCGCTCTCCATACCCTCGCACTCCATTCCCTCGTTCCCCGCGGCCGGTTACTCATCCCTCAAACTATCCACCGGATTTGCCCTTGCGGCCTTAACAGCTTGATAACCTATCGTCAACATCGCCGCAAAAATCGCCAACATCCCGCCCAACAAAAACGGTAACCATGAAATCTCAATTCGATAAACAAAATCATTTAACCATTTGCTACAAGCCCAATAAATAATCGGACTTGCTATAACAAAAGCCAGCAAAATCAATTTCACGAAATCCTTAGACAGCATCCCAACTATCCCCGAAACCGATGCCCCTAACACTTTCCGAATTCCAATCTCCTTGCTCCGTTGGAAAGTACTCAACGTGGCCAATCCAAATAGCCCTAAGCAACTGATCAGGATCGCGATTCCGGTACTGATATTAGTCATCTTCGCCAATTGCTGTTCCTTTTTATAAAGCGCCAGCACCAGCTCATCGTAGAATTTATAACTGAATTCTTCCGAAGGGAAAAACTTACTCCATCTCTGCTGTATATTCTCAATAATATTCGGCCAATCCGATTTCTTAAGATTATCCAATTTGATGTTATACATTTGAAGATCCCTTTCATCATAAACCAAAGCCGTTGGTTCTATTGGAGTATAAAAATCACGGGAATGAAAATCTTTGATTACCCCAACAATAGGATACATCCTATTCGTCTGTCCTATAACTTTTCCGATTGCTTCTTCAGGCGTTTTGAATCCATAAGCCCGCACTGCAGTTTCATTGATCAACAACCCATTGGTTGTATCGGATGGAATAAGATTCGAACCGGCAATCAATTCCAGTTTATAGAAATTCAGGTAAGCGGTATCAATGGTTTTTGTGTACACAGTCCTCGCGATAGGCGCTGATTTATCCGCTGGATAATACCGCATTTCTCCCGAGGCATAATTATCCGAAAAGGGCTCTGAACCGAAAGTTACATTGGTCACTCCGGGCACTTTTCTGATTTCATCCAACAAAGCATGTTTCTTGCTTTGGAAATTTTTCGATTTATAGATTTTATAAGAGACTTGGGCAAGAATCACAGCGTCCTTGTCAAATCCAAAATCCTTTTTGACCACATAATTTAATTGTTGGCCAATAATAATGGCCCCAACGATAAATATTTGTGCAATGATGAATTGAAAAATGATTAAGCCTTTACGCAGGTTTATTTTTTCTTTTCCTACAGCAAGCAGATTTTTAGATCTAAAGATGTCAATAGGATTTACCTTGCCCATCATCCATGATGGATAAAGACCAGCGAACAAAATCGTAAAAATTAACAAGCCGCCCATTATGCCAACAAATAATGTAGGATCTGCATAGGCTTTATTGCTTTCACTGATCAGATCTCCCAAAAGATAGATTCCTAATTGGGAAACAAAGAAGGAAAGAAAGGCTGCAATCAGGACAACAAGGGCAGTTTCACACATCATCTGAAGAATAAAGGACCGTTTTGAACCACCTAATGTTTTACGAATTCCGATCTCTTTATGGCGCTGAGGCAATTGTGCTGTGCTCAGGTTGATATAGTTGATACAGGCCAATACCAATAAAAATATGCCAACACCAATTAATGAATATATAATCCGCTTACTTGTTTTGGGAACATCTCTTTCCATCATCGCTGTTGAAAAATGAGATTCAAGGAGCGGCATGGTGATTAAGGTCCGTGTAAAGTTATAATCAAGTAATTCCTTGTTTTTAATTTCAATCCATTTGGCATCCGAAAATTGTTGTACTTTCTGGACCGCTTGATGCACAATTCCTTCAGATTGGGCAGAAACATAGAGCTTATGCTGGCCATTAGTATGTGTCCAGGTCCTTAGGTTCTTATCCCGTTCTGTTTCCCTGATCAATATGAATTCCTGCCCAGTGAATTCAGTGGGATAGGAAAGGTCAGCCACAATTCCAGAAACTTCTTTTTTTAGGCTGTCATTGTAGATAATGGTTTTTCCTAGGATTTCCGCATTGGACAATTTTGGGAAATAATGCTTTGCTCTTTTTTCGGTCAGGACAACTTGATGGGGCGAGGTAAGTGCAGTCTC
Organism: Sphingobacterium sp. 1.A.4; assembly: GCF_002734245.1. NCBI lineage: Bacteria > Pseudomonadati > Bacteroidota > Sphingobacteriia > Sphingobacteriales > Sphingobacteriaceae > Sphingobacterium > Sphingobacterium sp. 1.A.4. The sequence continues at coordinate 105,392 of NZ_PEAZ01000041.1, read as the reverse complement.
TTTATTACCTTCAAGCCAATTATACTCGATAAGGTTGAAATAATCTTTATCTGTTTCGATAGTAGCCGTCTCATCAAATGTGGGTTCTTCCTGTTTTTTCTCCTGACCATTTGTTGCTGGGATGGTTACAGTTTCTACAAAATACCTGAAGACAGGGACAACTTCATCCAATCCAAAATTATTGGCTTTCAAATAAAAATAGATCGGTCTGGATACACCTGAATGTAGGTCGTCCCTACCTTCCGCCTTAAAATGACTGATGATACGATAGATGCTTTCTTTCTTCGGAAGTTCCTTTTCGAAGGATAGTTCGTAACTCACATATTTATAGATCACCCAGCAGGAACTGATGCCTATGGTTAGACCTAATATATTCAAAAAGCTGAATAGCTTATTTCGAATTAATTGTCTGATCGCGTTTTTAAACATATGGTGTGATGTTTTTATGTTTTATTGTTTATTTTTTTTCGTTTTCTGCGTCATTGCGAGGAACGAAGCAATCTTCCCGCATGTCATGCTGAGCGAAGTCGAAGCATCTACATTTGGTACACGTACAGATCCTTCGACTGCGCTCAGGATGACAAAGGCGAAAGATTGCTTCGTCGTACCTCCTCGCAATGACGGCGAGAACCCCATGACGCAAAGTCCCGCAATGACGTAGCCCCTCTCCATGCTCAATTACTCATCCCTCAAACTATCAACCGGATTCGCTCTGGCGGCTTTCAAAGATTGAACTCCCATGGTAATAAAAGCAATCAGCAAAGTAGCAATAGCCGGAATACTGAACATCCACCAACTCAATTCAATCTTAAAAGCAAAATCTGTCAACCATTGATTCATAGCCCACCAAGCAATTGGTGTAGCAATAACAATAGAAATCAAAATTAACTTGATATAATCCTTTGATAATAGCCTAATAATTCCCCCAACGGTACTACCCAAAACCTTCCGAACACCGATTTCTTTCGTTCGTTGTGCAGTAGTTATGGTCACTAAGCCCACCAATCCCAAACAGCTGATCAAAATGGTAATACCAGAAGATAAATTGATGATCTTTGAAAACCGCTCCTCTTTTTCATACAGTTGCTTGATCCGATCATCATAAAACTCATAGCTAAAAGCAGTTGCTGGATAGTATTTTTCCCATTCCTTTTGAATGATTCCAATGCTAGACTTCCAAGTCGAAGGATCATTGTTTAATTTGATGGCTATATTTTGTAATTGACCACGTTTATTGGAGGCAAGGAAGGATACAGGCTCCAATGCCACATGCATACTTTTACTATGGAAATTCCCAACCACACCTGTAATCTTTCGGTCTTTATCCCAAGCATTTACTTCCTGTCCGATAGCTTCTTGCGGCGATTTATAGCCCAGATCATAGATGGCTTTTTCATTCAAAATAATTCCTGTACTGGTATCGGAGATCGTAAGTGCTCGTCCAGCGAGCAATTTCATGTCATAGACATCAAAATAGGAATCACCCACTAGCTTAAAGGGCATATTAACTTTCATTAATCCAGTATCCGAAGAGCGGTTGACAAAATTTCCCCAATGATCATTACTTAGGGGAAAATGACCTAGCGCAGCCTGTTGGATTTCCGGATATTTGTTGAGTATTTCCTTAAAGATTATGGGATTTTTTTTGCCATCTTCCTCTTTAAATGGTAAAGACAAGGTAAGTAAAGCGTTTTTATTGAACCCAAGATCACTGCTCAACATATGTTTCATCTGAAAGCCGATGATAAAGGTTGCAACCACAAATACTTGTGCAATAATAAATTGGAACACGATCAATGCTTTTCGGACAGAAATATTACCAAAAGAAAGTTTAGCATTTTTATTCACCTTCAAAACATCAATTATTTGGACTTTATTGATGAGATAGGTTGGGTAGATGCTGGAAAAAAGGGTGATCAGCAGCAGCAAGGCCAACAAAAAGAGGAAGATCAATCCAGCATGGCTGAAATTTTCTAAGTCACTTGGCAAATAATGGCTGAAAAACCGTTCGAATAACTTGGTAAGCGGCCAAGACAATAGGAGAGAGGCACTGGTAATCATCAACGTCTCTAAAAAGAAATTGACAGTTACTTGTTTCCCTTGTTGACCTAATGTTTTTCTGATGCCGATTTCCTTGGCTCTTTGGGGGATTAAAGCCGTACTAAGGTTGATATAATTAATACTGGCCAAAAGCAATAGAAATAACCCTATACCGATCATGCCATAGACCACGTTTTTATTGGTGCTGTTGGAAAGAATGGTGTTAAAATGTGCTTCAGATAGTTTTGCAAGTTGTAATTCCCCCTTCACGTTATACTCCGACCATTCCTTTTCGGTTAATTGCATGAGTTTGTTCTTTAAATGCAGGAGAACAGGCGCAATATCTTTTTCATTATTGATTTTGATAAACAGGTGATTGTTGGAATTGGAGGATGCCCAGGACTGATCTCTCCATTCTGAATCTTTGACCAGCTGGAATTCCTTGGCGGTAAAAGTACTTGGATAATTTAGGTCTTCAACAATTCCCGAAACAGCATATAAGGTCGTGTCATATAGGATTTGTTTGCCGATTATTTCATTCGGTTTGAGATTCGGGAAGTAGATTTTTGCTCTTGACTCTGTAAGCACAACCTTATCAATGGAGTTTAAGGCTTGTTTTTCATTCCCTGCCAGCCATTGGTAATTAACCATCTTAAAGTAATCAGGATGGGTACTGTATATCCTTTCATTTTCATTGAACTCAGCTTTTTCATTGCTGTTGGAATTGATGGTGATCTTTTCAAAATAGCGGTTGAACATCGGGATACTCAGTTCGACCTGTGAAAGATTGTTCTTTACATAATCCCATAGCGGAGCCGGTGTACCATCGAAGCTGTTGACCTCATTGTTGTATTCGTATTTAGAATAAACTTTATAGATCTGCTCGCGGGCAGGGTTTGGTTTATCAAAACTGAATTCATAACTCACAATTTTAAATACAATCCAACAGGCACTTATCCCGATGGCAAGACCAACGATATTCAAAATGGTGAAAAACTTGTTTTTCCATAGTTTCCGAAGGATGTGGTTTAATTTCATGGTTATTTATGTTTTGTATTTAATGTTCTATGTTTTATTAATGAGTATTTCATTGTGTTTTAGTACTTCCGCGTCATTGCGAGGAGGTACGACGAAGCAATCTTTGGACTTTGTCATCCTGAGCGCAGTCTTTTTGTCATCCTGAGCATCGTCGAAGGATCTCTACGGTTACAAACGAACAGATGCTTCGACTGCGCTCAGCATGACATGCGGGAAGATTGCTTCGTTCCTCGCAATGACGCTGGCCTACTCATCCCTCAAACTATCCACTGGATTCGCAATAGCCGCCCTCAACGTCTGAAAACCAATGGTCAAAGCCGTGATCAACAACGTTATCCCGGCAGCAATTACAAATGCCCACAAAGGAATCTCTATCCGATACGCAAAATCATTCAACCACTGGTTCATAAAATACCAAGCAATTGGCGAAGCAATCACAAAAGCGATCAATATCAATTTAAAATATCCTCCCGTCAGCAAATTACTGATGTTAAACACCGAAGCACCAAGTACTTTCCGGATACCTATCTCTTTACTCCTTTGCTCTGCCGTAAAGGCCGCCAATCCCAACAAGCCTAAACAGGCAATACCGATCGTAAGAATCGAAAAACTAATTAAAACCTGGTTAGATCGCTTTTCAGCCTCATATTGCATAGCAACATGATTGTCCACAAATGTGTAATCAAATGCCGATTCTGGAATATGGGTTTTAAATGCCTGTTCAACCTGGGCTAAATATTCCTGGGTATGCTCCGCTTCGAACCGGATCATTAAATACCTGATCCCTTCCGAAGGAACATTCATCCGATTGAAATAATATCCACCAATATTTTCTTTTAAACTCTTGAAATTAAAATTTGCAACTACCCCTTGGATTATCGATTTTCCAGCACTTTCTGCGTTTAAAAGTTGACCAACTGCATCCTCCGGTTTTTGGTATCCCAAATACGCCAAAGCCACTTCATTGATCAATACATAGTTTACCGTATCCCCCAAAGAAAGCGACCCAGGCAGGTCACGTCCTGCCAAAAGCTTTAATCCAAGGGTCTTTACAACAGGACCATTAGCCACATTCGTAAATACTGGTAAGCCAGCAGGATCTGAATTGCCTGATTTATGAATGTTTTTTCCACTTTCGCCCAATCCAGGAATGGCTTGGGTGCCTGTAATTGCCGTAGTCCCTGGAATCTGGTTCAATCCATTTACCAAGCTTTCATAGCTCTTCGTGGTCTTTATCGAAATGGTATTGATTGCTAACAACTTTTCGGGATTAAAACCAATATTTCTATCCGCAATGTATTTCATTTGTTGGATCATAATGATCACAGAGATGATCAGGATGATGGAAGAGGCAAACTGAAAAACGACCAAGCCTTTTCTCGCAGGTTCTACCAAAGCTGCGTTTCTACTTTTCCCTTTACCCATAAGGTTCAATGAACTGATACTCGATAGGTAAAATGCTGGAAAACTACCCGCAAACAGGGTGGTGATCATTAAACAAGCAAGAAGGATCAACAGGATTTCTATAGAAAGGAAATGCTGGTAGGAGAGTTCAGCCCCTGTAATGTTATTGAATAATGGAATGCCGACCAAACAGAGGATAAACCCTATACTGATGGATATGCCACTTAGCAGCATGGTCTCCATTAAAAATCGGGTTCGAAGTTGTTTTTTAGAGGCTCCAAGTACTTTATTGACACCAACCTCTTTGGCATACAAAGTTGTTTTTGCCGTAGCAAGATTCATGTAATTGATGCAGGCAATCAAGAGTACCAGACCCGCTAGATAAAGTAAGTTTTTTACCCTATCGATATCGCCATTTTTAGGACTGTTTCCTTCTCGAAACGATTTGGAGTAAAGATGGACCTTATGAAGGGGCTGTAGATAAAAATCCGTAAAATATTGATTGGATTTTTCGACATGCTTGTCGATCAATGCGGTGGAGAGTTCTGAAATGGTTTGGGGATCTGCTGTTTCCTGAATCTGAATATAGGTTTCGTAACTGGCATTACTCCAATAAACGTTTTTTCCCATCCAGCTATCCATAATGTTAAAAACCATTTGGCAATCCAAGCTACTGTTCTTAGGTAGATCCTCATAAACGGCCGATACTTTTAGGGTATCCCTTTGGTTGAGGATGATCAATTGATCTATGGCAGATGCATCTCCAAACAAGAGTTCTTTTCTGGATTTGGAGATGGCAATGCTATTGACATCTTTAAAAACAGTGTTCTTATTTCCTTCAATAAATTGGAAATCAAAAATGGAGAATAGAGAAGCATCAGCGAGATAAACGTTCTTTTCGACAAATGTTTTTTCCCCTACCAGGATGGAAGAAGGGGTTCCGAAATCATTCTTTACCAATCGGGTGAAGTTGACAACTCCTGGAACTTCCTCTTTGATGGCTGGACCAACGGAATTGGGTAAGTTTACCCAGATTTCCTTATCATATTCTGGAGTAGTCTGCATGTTAACTCGATAGATATGTTCTCCCTTCGGGAAGAATTTATCATAGCTTAGTTCGTATAGTGCATAGCCGATTAATAATAAGGCAATCCCCAAACTGATGGATAAGCCAAAGATGTTAAGCAAACTGAAAAACTTGTTTTTCTTGATGCTTCTCCACGCTATTTTTAGGTAATTGAGTATCATTATTTGGTTTTATGTTAGTATTAAATGTTATTTTTTTTTCGTCATTGCGAGGAGTTCTACGTCATTGCGAGGAGGTACGACGAAGCAATCTTTGGACATGCGGGAAGATTGCTTCGTTCCTCGCAATGACGCTGGCCATTGCAATGACGAAAGCCCTCGCAATGACGCGGGGCCTACCCTTGACGCTGGCCCTCGCAATGGCTGACCCTATTCACCCTACTCATCCCTCAAGCTCTTCACCGGATTTGCAATTGCCGCCTTAATAGATTGAAAACTCACCGTAAAAATCGTTATCAAAACCGCCCCGATTCCAGCTATTAAAAACACGCCCCAATGAAGCTCAATGCGATAACTATAATTAGATAAAAATTTATCCATAGCCCAATATCCTATCGGGAATGCGATCAAACATGAAACCAGCACCAAACCCACAAATTCTTTTGAAAGCATACGAGTAACCGAAAATACCGAAGCCCCTAAGACCTTCCGTATTCCGATTTCTTTGGTTCTACTTTCTGCCATGAAAGCCGCCAAACCAAACAATCCCAAGCAAGAAATAAATATCGTCAAGCCCGCAAACAACGTCGCCAATTTTCCAGTCCTTTCCGTTTCCTCAAATTTCCGAGCATAAGCCTCATCAATAAATTTATAATCAAATGGAAAATCCGGATTATATTTTTTCAATACCTTTTCCGTTCTATCCAAAGCTTCCTTACTACTTAATTGCGGATTGAAGCGGATATGCATCGTGTTCATATTACTGGAAGCACCCTCGATCAAAAGTGGTTTAACTGGTTCAAAAGGCGATTCTTGGATAAAATCCTTAATCACCCCAATAATTTGGAATTTACTCGATCCATCCATGAAATATTGCCCGATCGGATCTTTAAACCCCATGGCTTTTGCTGCGGTTTCATTAATGATAGCTGCAGTGGAGTCCGTAGCATAACTACCCAAATCAAAGTCGCGACCGGCAACCAATTCAAATCCTGCCGTTTCCACCACCTTATCATCCGCTGTCTGACGGTTGAATTGAATAATCGCATTCGGATCTTTTCCTTCCCAAGTGAATCCATTCCAACCACTCCAACGCTCCGTCAGTGGAGACATCATTCGTGTAACCGATTGTGCAATGCCCTCAGCAATCAATTCCTGTTTTATTAAGACCGCATTTTTAGAAATATTCCCAAACTCAGGTAGGAAAATCAGGTTCTCCTGCTTATAGCCATAATCGCGATCCTGAGCATGTTGGATCTGTTTCCGAATCACTAGTGTGCTAATGATCAGCAAGATGGCAATAGCGAATTGCGTGACTACCAAAATCTTTCTCGGATTGAGTTTATAATGTATATGCCTGAAACGTCCTTTTAAAACTTTTATAGGATTGAAGGAAGATAGGAAGAAGGCTGGATAGATTCCTGCCAAGATGCCTGTCAGGATAATAAATCCAAGGAATAGCACCCAAAAACCAAATTCTTGGAACGAGATCTGCATCTTTAAACCTACCAATTCATTGAAGCTTGGTAAACAAAGGAAAACCAATAATAAGGATAGGATTCCGGAGAAAGTTGCCAAAAGCAGCGACTCCGACAAAAATTGGAGCACCAAACTTGATTTCTGTGCGCCAACCACTTTCCTTATCCCTACCTCTTTGGATCTCTTTTCACTTTGCGCTGTACTGAGGTTCATGAAATTGATGCAAGCAATCAATAGGATAAATACCGCGATCACGATAAAGATCCGCACCATTTCGATCCTGCCACCAACTACTTCGCCATTCTCATATTTATTGTACAGAAAAACTTCTGAAAGTGGTTTCAGGAAAAATTGTGCCTCAGTATTGGAATGTTTTGCAGGTAGGGCGGTGAACTGCTTGTTAATTTGATCTACATTTGCGTTCTTCTCCAACTCTACATAGGTATAAACTGAACTATTGCCCCAATTTTCATCTGATTGCCCTTGTTTTTCCATTAAAGACCAAGGCAGGTAATATTCATATCCTTGGAAGCCATTGTCTGCTCGCCCTGCCTTTAACACCGCACTCACGGATAATATTTCGGTACTATCAATATGCACCGTTTTTCCTACAACATCTACGGATCCAAACATGTCTCTTGCCAGTTTTTCGGATAAGACGATTTGATTGGGTGCAGTGAGGACATTTGCTGGATTTCCACTGTATAAAGGGAAATCGAAAATGCTAAGAAAGCTGGGGTCAACGAATGCACCAATTCCGGCTACCAATTTTTTGTCGCCAACCTGGAATAGAAATCCTCTTGTCCCATTTAACCGGGAAGCTGATTTGACTTCAGGCACATCGGTTTTCAGTGCTGGTACGAGGGGTTTCGGGGTACCAAACCATACGGCGATATCATTGTCGGTGGGTTCTTTGGTTCCAACGGCATAGATCTGATCCGATTTTGGGAAATTGTTATTGATGGAAAACTGGTGGTTTACCCATAGTAAGATCAACATCGAAGCAGCCATTCCGATGGCTAAGCCTATGATATTGATAGCTGTAAAACCCTTGTTGGATTTTAGATTCCGGAATGCAAGTTTGATGTTGTTGTTCATGAGTTAATTGTTTTATTATTATTTTTTGTTTTCGGTTTCGCGTCATTGCGAGGGTTACGTCATTGCGAGGGACGAAGCAATCTTTGGACATGCGGGAAGATTGCTTCGTCGTGCCTCCTCGCAATGACGCGTATGATTACTTCGTCGTGCCTCCTCGCAATGACGCGTATGATTACTTCGTCGTGCCTCCTCGCAATGATGCGAAAAATCCAATGACGCATCAACTTAAACCCCTACCGTCTCCAAAATAACCTGCCCATCCAGCATCCTAATCACCCGATCCGCAAATTTTGCATCATGCTCCGAGTGGGTCACCATAACAATCGTAGTCCCTAATTCATTCAATTCCGTCAACAGGTGCATCACTTCATTACCATTGCTCGAATCCAGGTTTCCCGTAGGCTCATCCGCCAAGATCAATTTAGGATTATTCACCACCGCCCGGGCAACTGCAACCCTTTGCTGCTGACCACCCGATAACTGCTGTGGGAAATGGTTCCTACGGTGCATGATCTGTACCTTCTCCAACACCTCTTCCACTCGTTTCTTCCGTTCTGCAGCCGGCACATTCGTATACACCAATGGCAGTTCCACATTTTCAAAAACGGTCAACTCATCGATCAGGTTAAAACTCTGGAATACAAATCCGATATTATGTTTCCGCAAATCGGAACGCTTACCTTCTTTAAATTTCGCTACTTCTATATTATTGAACAGGTAACTTCCCTCGTCCAGATCATCCAATAATCCCACGATATTCAATAAGGTGGATTTACCACAGCCCGATGGCCCCATAACAGCCACGAATTCCCCTTCCTTTACATGAATGTTCACATCATTCAAGGCCACGGTTTCCACCTCTTCGGTGCGGTAAAATTTTTGCAGATTGGTTATTTTAATCATGTTTCTCTAATTATGGAGGTGTACTATTTTTATGAATTGTTATAGGTTTATTTTTTGATATTCAGTTCCTGAATCTTATCATAGCTTTCATAGCTGGATACGATTACTTTGTCTCCAACTTTCAAACCGCCCAGAACTTCATAGAACTGTGGGTTCTGTCGGCCTAATTGGATATCTGCCCGATAGGCTGTCGTTCCATTTTTATCCAATTTGAAGATCCAATTTCCGGCAGTCTGCTGATAGAATCCTCCCTTGGCCAATAATAAGGCTTTGGTTTCATCACTCAGTGCCAAACGGATGGATAGGGTCTGTCCACGGCGGATACTTTCCGGTCTTTCCCCCACAAACTCCATATCAACCTGGAAACGACCATCCTTAACCTGGGTATACACTTTCTTGATGCGTAGATCATAGGTTTTATCCCCAATGGTAAATTGCCCCTGTAGATCAGGGAAGATCCTGTTGATATAATGTTCGTCGATATCCGCACGGATCTTAAATCCGGTCAGTACATCGATCTGCCCCAACCTTTCCCCGGCCGATTTATTCTGTCCGATCTCTACATCAAAGGAAGTCAATTGTCCATCGACTGGCGCTCGGAGGATCAGATCACCCACTTTCTGGCGCATCAAGGCCAAACCATTCTGGGTTCTCTTATAGGTCTCCCTGTCCTGAGCCACCTTCTGGTTGTTGGATACTTCATCCTGCTTCAGGATCTGTTTGGTTAAGTTTACCCGTTCCTTTTGATAATTATAATCGTTCAATGATTTTTGGTATTCCTGCGATCCGATCGCCTTCTCGGCCAATAATTTTTTGTTCAAGGTATATACCCGATCAGCTTCCTTTAACGCCTGTTCCACATCCGCCATTTGGTTTTTATTGCTGATGGAAACCTGCTGTGCATTGGTCTGGGCAATCTGTGCTTGGGTCAATAGATTCAATACCTGCGTTTCCTGTTGGATAAGCGATAGTTCCAAATCCGTATTGGATAAGCGCATAATGGGATCTCCCTTCCTTAGGTGGGCACCATCTTCCACATATTTTTCTTCCACACGGCCACCTACAGAGGCATCCAGGTAGATACTACTGATGGGCTGCACCGTTCCATTGATAGGAATGAATTCTTGGAAGGATCCTTCCTTTATCTCTACGATGGAAATTCGTTCCGCATCCACATTCAGTTTACTATTGCCACTCGTGAAATAATAGCTTGCTCCAATTAAGGCCACAACTGCCACGATCCCGACAAGGGTTAATATTCTTTTAGAGTTCCAGGTCTTCTGTTCAATCGGTCTGTCCATTGATAAATCTTTGTATTTGCTATTTGCATAGACAAGGTTGTGCCAAACTTATAAGTGGTTGATTATCAGCTATTGTTATAAGCAATTAGGGAAGTGACTGTTCGTTAATGAACAGTTGCCTGTTCGCTCATGGACAACCATTCCAATCCCTTATTTTTAAGTGTTTGATTTTCAGCTTTCTAAATATTTGGCACAGGCTGTGGGATGTCTTGGAAAATTAATTCATGAAAAAAATATCCACAGTTTTAATAATTTTTGTTTGTTGTTTAGTTTGCACGGTTAAAGGACAGGTGAGCGACCTGTCCTTGACCGATTGCATTGCGCTGGCGATCAAGAACAATCCTACATTAAAGCAAGGGGAACTACAGGTTTCCCGCGCGGATTTATATTATAAACAGGCAAAATATAACCGTTTGCCAAATCTGAACGGCAATATCTCCCACGATCTTACCCAAGGTAGATCCATCGATCCGACAACCAATCAATACATAGATAAGAGCAACAGTTCAGGGAGACAATCCCTGAACCTGAGCTTGCCCATTTTCAATGGTTTTGCCATTCTCCATGATATCCGGATGCGTTCGAATGCAAAGGATGCAGGAAAACTGGAGTTTGAGGGACAACTGAATGAGCTGAAATTGAATGTTATTGAAGCCTATATCAAAGTTTTGACCGCTCAGGATATGTTGAAACAGACTGAAGGGCAATTGACCGTTACCAAGGAGCAGTTGCAGCGATCTGAAATCATGCATAGGGAAGGGAATATCAATCCTGGTGATTTTTATGACCTCAAGGGGCAATATAGTGCAGAATTGAATGTCTTGGAACAGACCAAACAGTCCCTAAACAATGCACGGGTTTCCCTTGCAGCCCTATTGAACATCGCACCGGAAGATTTGCCTGGATTAAGGTCTGTAGATACCGCTCCGAAAGCCCAAACACAATCTGCCAAAGAGCTGTTCGAAAAATCCCTGTTCAATATGCCAAATTATAAGGCGATGGATTGGCGGATCAAGGAAATGGAAGAGAGTGTGAAATTAGCAAAGGCAGATTATTTTCCATCCTTATCCTTATCAGGAGGAATGAGTACCAATTATAGTCGCGAAGGGGGATCCTTTTCCAGTCAATATAAAAATAACCTCTACAAAGGTATCGGGTTGAACCTGAGTATCCCTATTTTCAATAAGTTCCAGACCAGGACACTGGTTCGCTTGGCAGAGGTTAATCTGGCAAGTGCAGAATTGGATCGGGAAATCCTAAAGAATGAATTGAGATCCAAAACCGCCCAAGCGGTATTCGATCTCGCGATCACCCAGGAAAACCTGCAGAATCTTCGGGAACAAGAACTGAACTACACGGAAGCTTTTCGGATTTCTACGGTTCATTTTGAAGCGGGAAATAGTAACTCTGTACTTTTTTTGACAGCCAAGAACAAATTGGATGCGGTAAAAAGCCAATTGATCATCAAGGAATATGAATGGTTGATGCAAAAATATATCAATGATTATTACGCAGGTTCATTGGATTTATAAGTAACTTAGCGAGGTATGAAAAAGGCAACCATTTTAGTTGTTGATGACGATCAGGATTTATTAACCGCTACCCGAATATTATTGAGACCAAACGTAAAGGAAGTGCTGGTAGAGCATAATCCCGAACGATTGATCCATATCCTGGAGCGCAATAAAGTGGATATGGTGCTTTTGGACATGAATTTTAAGAGTGCCATCAACACCGGCAATGAAGGGCTGTTCTGGCTTGCCAAGATCAAATCCCAATTCCCACATATCCATGTTTTAATGATCACAGCTTATGGTGCGGTGGATCTGGCGGTAAAATCCCTAAAACAGGGGGCGGCAGATTTTATCGTGAAACCTTGGCAGAACGAACAATTGCTGAATACCATAAACCATGTTTTTGAGGAGAACCAACAGGTACAAAAAGTACATCCTGTTTTTGTCAATAAAGAATTCGATGGTATAATCGGGAAATCCGCCATTATGGAGGATCTACAATACAAGATGGATAAGGTAGCTCCGACCGAAGCCAACATCCTGATCTTGGGAGAGAATGGTACGGGTAAGGATTTGATCGCCTCGGCCATTCATCAACGCTCTTTAAGGAGTAAAAATGCCTATATTAAAGTGGACGTAGGTTCATTGACCGAAACGCTTTTCGAAAGTGAACTTTTTGGTTATAAGAAAGGGGCTTTTACGGATGCTCGAGAAGACAGGAAGGGTAGGTTTGAGCATGCAGATGGTGGAACCTTGTTCCTGGATGAGATCGGCAATATCGCTCTGCCACAACAGGCTAAATTATTGAGTGTACTCCAGAATAGGGCGGTGGTTCCCTTGGGAAGTAGCCATCCCATATCGGTAGATATTCGCCTGTTGAGCGCCACGAATGTGCCCTTGAAAACCTTGGCGGATGAAAGCAGGTTCCGAAAGGATTTGATCTATCGGATCAATACCTTAGAGATCCAAGTTCCCGCACTTCGCGAACGGGTAGAAGACATCCCTTTGCTTGCCCAGCATTTTCTGGCTTTCTACAATAAGAAATACCACAAACATATCGAAGGCTTGGAGCAGGATGCGGTTCAGAAATTAAAACAATACCATTTCCCGGGCAATGTTCGCGAGCTACAGTACAGTATTGAACGTGCGGTGATCATGTCGGATGGGGCTAGCATACGGGCGGAGGACATCCTGTTTTCACCTATTGAACAACAGCTGGAGCAACCCAAACCCGTGGAGTTTGCATCCCATAACCTGGAAGAAATGGAAAGAAAGGCCATCAAATCGGCCATTGAAAGATATAACGGCAATATTTCAAAAGCTGCAAAAGAATTGGGTCTGACCCGAGCGGCACTCTATAGAAGATTGGAAAAATACAATATTTAATACCATGCGCCTGGCTATTTTCGATTTCCTGAAAATGCTCTTCCTCTTGGCGCTTGCCGTTGGGGTAGCCCTGCTTATTTTCAAAGGGTATTATGGTTATGCGGTCTTATCGTTCTTTATGCTCAGCATTTTTGGTTACCGCCTATTCGCTGGCCATCGCTTTTTATATACCCAGTTGCGCGAATTTTCGGAAGCCGTAAAGTATCGGGATTTCACCCGACGTTTTGTGGTGAAACGTAAGCACAGCGTCGAAGGTAAGTTATTTGAGGCGTTCAACCAGATCAACGAGGTCTATAAGAACATCAGTATAGATCAAGCCCTGCAGCAACAATACCTGAACAAGGTGATCAATATGCTGGATACGGCGATCCTATTTTACCATGTGGATAGTGGAAAGGTGATGTGGTTGAACGATGCCTTTAAGGAGCTGTTTCAGGTTCCACACCTCGGCAATATTTCGGGCATGAAAAAGAGACATGCGGAATTGTATGAGAAAACCATGCTCCTAAAGTTGGGCAAGCACCAGATGGAAACTGCGCATTCGAGTAAGGGAAAGATCAAGCTGTTCATGCAGAGTTCCGAATTTGAAACCCAGGAAGGTTTATTCCGCGTAGTGGTTTACCAGAACATCAACGAGGCTATTGATGAAACGGAGACCAAGGCATGGCATAAACTCTTGCGTGTACTGACCCATGAGATCATGAATTCCATTGGCCCCATCAGTTCACTTGCCGACACCCTGCACCATCGACTGGAAAACTGGACTTCCGAATCGGATCTCGAAGACCTGAAGGTTGGTATCTTTACCATCAAAAGAAGGTCAGAAGGGCTGCTGCAATTTGCCAAGAGCTACCGGATGATCAATAAGGTGGACCAACCGCAATTTGCCGATGTACAGGTGGTTCAATTGTTCGAAAACATTTACCAACTCTTGGAACCCACCCTTCTACAGAAAAACATTGACCTGGATATCGTGATCAAAAATACCCGACTGGTTATTCAGGCAGACGTGAACCTTTTGGAACAGGTCATCATTAATATCCTATTGAACGCCATTGAGGCGGTTAAAGATCAGCCTGAACCTTACATCACACTTTCCGCTATTGAACAAAAGGATAATATACAGATCCGGATCAAGGATAATGGGATCGGGATGTCTCCAGAGATCCAAGACCAGATCTTTACCCCATTTTTTACGACCAAAAAGACGGGTACAGGGGTTGGTCTAACCCTCAGCAAACAGATCATGCTCATGCACCATGGCAACCTCGCCGTGGATAGTAAAGAAGGCGAGGGCAGTACGTTTACCCTGCAATTCCCTTAACCTTAAAAAATCGATGTTTTCAGTATGTAAATGACTAGGTTTCGCTATGAAATCAAGGTTTAAGTAGGGTAGAAGCGTGTTTTTATATGCTTACCATACTGTTTACATACTTTTAGGTTACTTTCACCATGGTTTCACTCCGAATGAAATATTGTTTTTCATTCGATTGCTATACCGATTATTACCTTAATTTTGTCCTCATGCGCCACCTGTATGATTACATTTACCATTACCTGATTTCGAATAGCCGACATGGTACGCATTCGCCTTTTGTCTATGCTTTAGCAGATCAGGTGATCTACCAAAAGGATTATGAAAGGAAAGGGGAGGTGGCTGTTCCGGCTAGCATACCGGCCCACCAAAAGGAATTGATAAAGAATATCCTTTCTTTTTGGGGAATAGCGAAGTTAGGTGATGATTGGAACGATGTGGAAGCTGAAGCGTACTGGCTGGAGAAATTGCCAGCACTGGATGATGCGCTGCTTCAGGTCTTAACGTCAGGGAAACCTCTTTTTGTGAAAAACCCTTATTCACGGCAAAATAGAGCGCTTTGGAGGCAAATGTTGCAGAAAAAAGAGGTTACCGTAAGTATCAACCTGTTCCATTTTGGCATATTGCTGTATAGACCCGTTCAACATAAAGAGGACTTTCTGTTGAGGCAGGTATAGATCCAGGCGATTGAATTTTCCAACCTATCCTAAAAGGCTTCGCTGATGCTCAGGTAAAATCCAGACTGGCGTTTCTCTCCGGGTCTTTTTTCGCCATAAGAATAATCGAAGCGGATACTGCTGCTGTGTTCCAGACTGAAGAAATAACGCAATCCGCCGCCGTAGGATGGAAGGAAGCGTGCTTTATGGTCTTCGGAGAAGGTGCTTCCGGTGCCAAGAAATCCGGTAACCCCTACGCGTGGATGGAACCTGTACCTCAACTCAGCTTGGGCGGTCAGGTAATTCTTATCTTTATACCGTCCCAGGTAATACCCTCGCATGGTCATATCTCCACCCAGATCCCGCATCACATAAAAAGGTACATTCTTCCCGTATGTTCCGCGATAAAGCCCTTGGGCAGCCAAAACCAATTTATTTGCTAATGGATAATATCCCCGGATATCGATTTCTGCTTGGCTTCCCGTGAAATCATCATCCTGAAAGAATTTTGGTGCATAGGCATATTTAACCCTTCCATAGAAGCCTTGGCTGGTATAGGTGGTGTTGTTACGGGTATCGTATAGTACAGAAGCTCCCAGCGCGGCATATTGCCCGCCATCCTTACCCAACACTTCAGGGGAGGTGAAAATGCCATCGGCTTCAACATCCTGGAATTGGAAATGTTCATAATTGACATTGACGCCTGCATAGAGGTTGGGGATGATCTTCTTCTCCACATCCAGTTTTACCCGATAGAGTTTCTGTTCCAGGTAATCCTCATCGGTCTTCCAGGTATCATTTCCGATCCCATAGAAGTTGAAGGGCCAATCGCGATAACGGAGTTCCGAAAGGATATGGTATTCGTTCTTCTTTGTCCAGATATCGGAAAGCAACTTGATGTTCTTCTGTTTTTTGGTAGTCAATGTACCGATCAGGGTGATATTGGAAGTGCGGCTTTCCAGGTTTTCCTTATCCATATAGAAGTTGTAGGTACTGGCAAGACCATATTCAAAGCCGGTCTCCTGGGCATAGCCCACAGCAGGCAGGACCATGAAACTAGCGGATCGGCTGGAGTCTTTTTCGGAGGAGATGAATTTTTTTATGATTTTTTGGATGATATTTTTCTGTTCTTGTGCTTGGGAGCTGTTACAATTTGCGGCGAAAAGGACGCTTGCTGTAAAAAGAATGCGGAAAAATTTCGTGTGAAAATGCTTAATCATGCACAAATATAGGGGATAAGTTGACATGAAAAATGAAAATTATTTACTTGCATATCAACGATATGATTTTCAATGGCAAAAAAAACCGGCAAATATTTTTGATATATTCTGGCGTTAGCTATCTTTGCATCATCAAAACGGGACAATAGGTCGAAAAGTTTTGGAAGTTCTTTAAGTGAAAAAAAATAAAAATAAAACTTGCGAATATCAGATAAATATTAGATTTTTGCACTCGCTATCTCCGGAAAGCCGTTCTTTAAAAAGAAAGTTTTATTAAATTAAAATCCGCCTCCTTAGCTCAGCTGGTAGAGCAACTGACTTGTAATCAGTAGGTCATTGGTTCGATTCCGATAGGAGGCTCAAAGCGACGCAAGTTGCTGGTCTGGAGGGGTTCCAGAGCGGTCAAATGGGACGGACTGTAAATCCGTTGCTTCGGCTTCGAAGGTTCGAATCCTTCTCCCTCCACCATGAAAATGGAGTTCTCCACTTACCTCTCGGGGTTTCTACAGTGGGAAACGACAAGCGGAAGTAGCTCAGTTGGTAGAGCGATAGCCTTCCAAGCTATAGGTCGCGAGTTCGAACCTCGTCTTCCGCTCAATTTATAAAAACAAATCTAAGTCTCTCTTCTTTTCAATGAACAAATTAAAAGGGTAGAGACTTATCTTTGTAAATGGGTTTTTAACCTGTTAAAAAGGTTTTAAGCCGAAGTAGCTCAGGGGTAGAGCACTTCCTTGGTAAGGAAGAGGTCGTGGGTTCAAATCCCATCTTTGGCTCGAATACATAAGTTTTATTAACTTTGTAAGATAATTAAAGGAAATATTTTATAATTACTAATTCGCATAAACATGGCAAAAGAGAAATTTGACCGTAGTAAACCGCACTTAAACATTGGTACTATCGGTCACGTTGACCACGGTAAAACAACTACAACAGCTGCTATCACTAAAGTATTAGCTGATAAAGGTTTTTCAGAAGCTCGTTCATTTGATTCAATTGACTCTGCTCCTGAAGAAAAAGAGCGTGGTATTACAATTAACACGGCACACGTAGAATACCAAACAGCTAACCGTCACTATGCACACGTAGATTGTCCTGGACACGCGGATTACGTGAAGAACATGGTAACTGGTGCTGCACAGATGGATGGTGCTATCATCGTAGTTGCTGCTACAGATGGTCCTATGCCTCAAACTCGCGAGCACATCCTATTGGCTCGTCAGGTAGGTGTTCCTGCGTTAGTAGTATTCTTGAACAAAGTTGACTTAGTTGATGACGCTGAGTTATTAGACTTAGTTGAAATGGAAGTTCGTGAATTATTATCATTCTACGAATTCCCAGGTGACGATGTTCCTGTAATCAAAGGTTCTGCATTAGGTGCTTTGAACGGTGAAGAGCAATGGGTTGATTCAATCATGGAATTGATGGACGCTGTAGATAACTACATTCCAATCCCTCCACGTTTGACTGAACTTCCTTTCTTGATGCCTATCGAAGACGTATTCTCGATCACTGGTCGTGGTACTGTTGCAACTGGTCGTATCGAAAGAGGTGTAATCAACTCTGGAGATCCAGTAGAAATCTTAGGTATGGGTGCTGAGAACTTGAAATCTACCGTAACAGGTGTTGAGATGTTCCGTAAGATCTTAGATTACGGTGAAGCAGGTGATAACGTAGGTTTATTGTTACGTGGTATTGAGAAAACTGATATCCGTCGTGGTATGGTTATCTGTAAACCAGGTTCAGTAACTCCTCACACAGACTTCAAAGCTGAGGTTTACGTATTATCAAAAGCTGAAGGTGGTCGTCATACTCCATTCTTCAACAAATACCGTCCTCAATTCTACTTCCGTACGACAGACGTTACTGGAGAGATCACTTTAGAAGAAGGTACAGAGATGGTTATGCCAGGTGATAACGTTACGATCACTGTGAAGTTGATCAACGCTATCGCGATGGAAAAAGGTCTACGTTTCGCTATCCGTGAGGGTGGTCGTACAGTAGGTGCTGGTCAGGTAACTGAAATCTTAGCATAATCTGTCGATTACAACATAAAAAATAAGCTAATTGGCTCAGGCTGATTAGCTTATTTTTTCTAACAATGGAGCTTGCGATAAACTCCATTAAAATTGAAATAATATTTGTTGTAATGCGGTTTAAACGCTATATTTGCAACATCATAAAAAATACACGGGCATAGTTCAATGGTAGAATAGAGGTCTCCAAAACCTTCGATCAGGGTTCGAATCCTTGTGCCCGTGCTTAATAAACTTAGAAAACAATTAAATGGCAAAAGTACTTGATTTTTTTAAGGACTCTTATACAGAGATCACCGAGAAAGTGACTTGGCCGACTTGGTCACAATTGCAGAGTCATGCTATTATTGTACTTGTTGCTTCCATTATCATCGCATTGTTGATTTTCGTAATGGATAAAGCATCGAGCAACATTATGGAGTTGTTGTACAATACAGCTTCTTAATTTTTCTAATTCGAAAGAAGACTATGGCAGATCAAAGTTTAAAATGGTACGTAGTTCGTGCTGTTAGTGGGAAAGAGAAGAAGGTAAAGCAATATCTTGAGGCAGAAATCAATCGTTTAGGAATACAGCATTTAGTAACGCAGGTATTGATCCCTATGGAGAAATACTATCAGATGCGTGATGGTAAAAAAGTAGCGAAAGAGCGTAACTATTACCCTGGATATGTATTGATTGAAGCAGCTTTGGATGGAGAGATTGAGCACGCGATCAAAAACGTAAATAGCGTAATCGGATTTTTAGGTGATAAAGCAGGTAATGCGATCCCTTTGCGTCCGGCAGAAGTAAACAGGATCCTAGGTAAAGTGGATGAGATGGCCGAGCAAGGCGAGTCTATCAACGTTCCTTACTACGTAGGTGAAACAGTGAAAGTAAGCGATGGTCCATTCAATGGATTCACCGGTGAAATCGAAGAGGTTCATGAGGATAAGAAGAAATTGACCGTAATGGTTAAGGTATTTGGAAGAAAGACTCCTCTTGAATTGAACTATATGCAAGTGGAGAAGGAATAATCCGGATCGAAGATAATATAGAGACAGCAATAATGTCTATCAAAAAAAACCGATATTGAGAAATATCGGTTTTTTGTTTTTTTTATAAACTTAATATCTGTATATATTGAGATATGATTATTTGGATAAGCTCGCAAATAGATCATCCATATTTGTAAAACCTTTGAGTTTTTTAGAAACAGAAAGTGTTTCCTCGATGGCTTTCTTAGTCTTATCATTAGGTTTATTAGAATGAATGCTCTCAATTCGTAAAGAGGATGATTTCTTTGAATTATTTGTATTCATCTTGCTATCATTTTAAATACAAAGCTAATCTTAATTCCTTGCTATAACAAATAGCAATCCATCGCCTCAAATAAAAAGTAAAAAATATTTTCATCTTAAAGAATTTATATATATCTTTGCACCTCGTTTGATTGCAAAACTTAGGTTTAAGGTCGAACGAGAAAAAGTAAATGTTACGTTATTGCTTCCAACTTACTAACAAACATTTAACAAATTAAATCACAAAAAAAATGGCAAAAGAAGTCAGTGCGTTAGTAAAATTACAAGTGAAGGGCGGTGCTGCAAACCCATCTCCACCAGTAGGACCTGCATTAGGTGCTAAAGGTGTGAACATCATGGATTTTTGTAAGCAATTCAACGCTCGTACGCAAGACAAACCA
This sequence comes from Sphingobacterium sp. 1.A.4, assembly GCF_002734245.1. Taxonomy (NCBI): domain Bacteria; kingdom Pseudomonadati; phylum Bacteroidota; class Sphingobacteriia; order Sphingobacteriales; family Sphingobacteriaceae; genus Sphingobacterium; species Sphingobacterium sp. 1.A.4. Next base: position 85,081 of record NZ_PEAZ01000041.1, on the reverse strand, counting down.
GGTCAAGTATTACCTGTTGTAATCACTGTATATGCCGACAAATCTTTTGATTTTATCATCAAGACTCCACCAGTAGCGGTTCAGTTAAAAGACGCAGCTAAATTGAAAAGTGGATCAGGCGAGCCTAACCGTAAGAAGGTGGCAAGCATTACTTGGGATCAAGTAAAGCAAATCGCTGAAGATAAAATGCCAGATTTGAATGCATTTACCGTAGAGTCAGCTATGAGAATGGTTGCCGGTACAGCGCGTAGTATGGGTATCACAGTATCTGGAGATGCTCCTTGGAAAAATTAATTAACGAAATCAGTTTAAGAAAGTGGCTAGATTAACAAAAAATCAAAAAGCGGCACTATCCAAAATTGAAGCTGGTAAGGCGTATACTTTAAAAGAAGCTTCGGCTTTAGTTAAAGAAATCACCAATACCAAGTTTGATGCTTCAGTGGATATCGACGTTCGTTTGGGCGTAGATCCTCGTAAAGCAAATCAAATGGTTCGTGGTATCGCAACATTACCTCACGGAACTGGTAAGACAGTTCGTGTTTTAGTTTTATGTACTCCTGATAAGGAAGAAGAAGCTAAAGCAGCAGGTGCGGACTACGTAGGTCTTGACGACTACATCAGCAAAATCGAAGGTGGTTGGACTGACGTTGACATCATCATCACTATGCCTAGTGTTATGGCGAAAGTAGGTAAATTGGGTCGTATTTTAGGTCCAAGAAACTTGATGCCTAACCCTAAAACTGGTACAGTAACTACCGAAGTTGGTAAAGCTGTAACAGAGGTTAAAGGTGGTAAGATCGATTTCAAAGTTGACAAAACAGGTATCATCCACACTTCAGTTGGTAAAGTGTCTTTCGATGCAGATAAAATCTATGATAACGCATTAGAGGTATTACAAACGTTAGCGCGTTTGAAACCATCTGCAGCTAAAGGAACGTACTTCAAGAGTATTCACATTTCATCAACCATGAGTCCAGGTATTCATGTAGAAACTAAATCAGTAGTAGGAATTTAATCATGAGAAAAGAACTTAAACATGAAATTGTTCAAGCCTTGGCTGAGCAGATTAAATCTTACGGTAATTTCTACATTACGGATACGGCAGATTTAACTGTTGAGAAGGTGAATGGCATTCGTCGCAAATGTTTCGAGCAAGGTATCGAGATTCAAGTGGTAAAAAACACCTTGATCAAGAAAGCCTTATTAGAAGCAGGTGTTGATTCAGAAGAGATCTTTGGCGTATTAAAAGGAGCATCTACAATGATGTTTGCCGAAACCGGCAACGCTCCTGCGAAATTGATCAAACAATTACGTAAAGAAGGTGACAAGCCTGTATTGAAAGCAGCATATATTCAAGAGACTGCTTTCGTAGGCGACAACCAACTTGATGCATTAGTGAACCTTAAATCTAAAGAGGAACTTATCGCAGACGTTATTGCTTTACTTCAATCACCAGCGAAAAATGTTATTTCTGCTCTTCAATCAGGCGGCAATACAATTTCCGGCTTAGTAAAAGCTTTAGAAGAAAGAGGTTAACGAGACCTACTCACAAAAACTCGTTGCATTTTAATTAACAATTATTTTTTAAAAAAGTACATTCAAAAAATCAAAATAAAATGGCAGATTTAAAACAACTTGCTGAACAGTTAGTGAACTTAACAGTAAAAGAAGTTAAAGAATTAGCTGATATCTTAAAAGACGAATACGGTATTGAGCCTGCTGCTGCTGCTGTAGCTGTTGCTGCTGCTCCTGCTGGAGACGGCGCTGCTGCTGCTGAAGAGAAAACTTCATTTGACGTTATCTTGAAAGAAGCTGGTGGTCAGAAATTAGCTGTAGTTAAATTAGTTAAAGATTTAGCTGGTTTAGGTTTGAAAGAAGCAAAAGACTTAGTTGACGGTGCACCTAAAGAATTAAAAGCTGGTGTTTCTAAAGACGAAGCTGAAGCTTTGAAAAAACAACTAGAAGAAGCTGGAGCTGTAGTTGAGATTAAGTAATCTCGCATAAAGCACCAAAAAATTAGACTCTGATAGTGAAATCTATCAGAGTCTATTCCTGTTTATAATAAATGATATGAATCTGCGCTTTCGCTGAGGCCAGATTGGAAGACAACATCAGCTATGTTAGCTCAGTTTTTTTAAACTAAATTCTTATTCCCTTGGCAAACAATAATATGCAACAAGAAAGAGTAAATTTTGCGACCAGTAAGAAGGTAATTGATTATCCGGATTTCTTGGACGTACAATTGGAGTCTTTCAAGGAGTTTTTTCAATTAGAGACTACTTCCGACGATCGCCATCAGGAAGGGCTTTACAAGGTTTTCGCCGAAAACTTCCCTATTTCTGATTCAAGAAACATCTTTGTGCTAGAGTTTTTGGATTATTTCATTGATCCACCGCGCTATGATATCCAAGAGTGTATCGAACGTGGTTTGACGTATAGCGTACCTTTGAAGGCAAAATTGAAGTTATCTTGTAATGATGAAGAACACGAAGATTTTGAAACCATTGTACAAGATGTATATTTAGGAACTATCCCTTACATGACTCCAAAAGGTACCTTTGTGATCAATGGTGCCGAGCGTGTAATCGTTTCTCAATTGCACCGTTCTCCTGGTGTGTTCTTTGGTCAAAGTAGACACACAAATGGTACTAAACTTTATTCTGCTAGGGTAATTCCTTTTAAAGGGTCTTGGATCGAATTCGCAACAGACGTGAACAACGTGATGTATGCTTACATCGATCGTAAGAAAAAATTCCCAGTTACTACCTTATTACGTGCTATTGGTTTCGATTCTGATAAGGATATCTTAGAATTATTCGACCTTGCAGACGAAGTAAAGGTTAGTAAAACGGGTCTGAAGAAATACGTTGGTCGTCGTTTAGCGGCTAGGGTATTGAACAAATGGACAGAGGATTTCGTAGATGAGGATACCGGTGAAGTGGTATCTATCGACCGTAACGAAATCATCCTTGAACGTGAAACAGTTTTAGAAGAGGACCACATTGATTTGATCATCGATGCAGGGGTAAAATCTATTATCCTGACCAAAGAAGACGAATCCAACAATGCGGACTATTCGATTATATATAATACTTTACAGAAGGATACTTCGAACTCAGAGAAAGAGGCTGTGGAGCACATCTACCGTCAATTACGTAACGCTGAACCACCTGATGAGGAAACTGCTCGTGGTATCATCGATCGTTTGTTCTTCTCTGATAAACGTTATGATTTAGGGGATGTAGGTAGATACCGCATCAACCGTAAATTGAACTTAGGAACGGATTCAGATACCAAAGTATTGACACGCGAGGATATTATCGCGATCGTTAAATACTTGATCAACCTGATCAACTCCAAAGCTGAGGTGGATGATATTGACCACTTATCAAACCGTCGCGTACGTACGGTAGGTGAGCAATTATACGCGCAGTTCGGTGTGGGTCTTGCTCGTATGGCGCGTACAATCCGCGAACGTATGAACATCCGTGACAACGAAGTGTTCACACCTACTGATTTGATCAATGCACGTACATTATCATCAGTAATCAATTCATTCTTCGGAACAAACCAGTTATCTCAGTTCATGGACCAAACGAATCCATTGGCGGAGATTACACATAAGCGTCGTTTATCAGCGTTAGGTCCAGGTGGTCTTTCTCGTGAGCGCGCAGGTTTCGAGGTTCGTGACGTTCACTACACGCACTACGGCCGTCTTTGTACGATCGAAACGCCTGAGGGTCCGAACATCGGTTTGATCTCTTCACTATCTGTACACGCGAAGATCAACAACCTAGGATTTATCGAAACACCATACCGTAAAGTTGAAGACGGTAAGGTAGTGGTTGATCAGCCAGTTGTTTACTTGTCGGCAGAAGATGAAGATGATAAAACAATCGCACAAGCAAACGCATTGTACGATGATAAAGGTAATTTCTTGGATGCGAAAGTAAAAGCAAGATATGAGGGTGACTTCCCGATTATCGAGCCTGAGAAATTAGACTATATGGACGTTGCGCCTAACCAGATCACCTCTATTGCGGCTTCATTGATTCCTTTCTTGGAGCATGATGATGCCAACCGTGCATTGATGGGATCGAACATGCAGCGCCAGGCCGTGCCTTTATTACGTCCTCAAGCACCGGTTGTAGGAACAGGATTGGAAGCTCGCGTAGCGAAAGATTCCCGTACCTTGATCAATGCTGAAGGAAACGGTGTAGTAGAATATGTAGATGCACAGGAAATCCACATCCGCTACAACCGTAATGAAAACGAGAAATTGGTTTCATTCGATGAGGATGTTAAGGTTTATAAATTAACAAAATTCAAGAAAACCAACCAGAATACTTGTATCAACTTGAAACCGATCGTCATCAAAGGACAAGAGGTATCTAAAGGTCAGGTATTGTGTGAGGGATATGCAACAGAAGACGGTGAATTAGCATTGGGCCGTAACCTAAAAGTAGCGTTCATGCCTTGGCAAGGATACAACTTTGAGGATGCGATCGTAATCTCTGAGCGCGTTGTTTCTCAGGATTTGTTCACTTCATTGCACATTGAGGAATTCGAACTGGAAGTTCGTGATACCAAACGTGGTGAAGAGGAATTAACAGCTGATATCCCGAACGTATCTGAAGAAGCTACGAAAGACTTAGACGAAAACGGTATTATCCGTATCGGTGCGGAAGTTGGCGAAGGCGATATCTTGATCGGTAAGATCACTCCAAAAGGAGAATCTGATCCTTCACCAGAAGAGAAATTATTACGTGCCATCTTTGGTGACAAAGCCGGCGATGTGAAGGATGCTTCCTTGAAGACTCCTCCATCCATCAAAGGGGTTGTTATCGACACGAAATTGTTCTCCCGTGCGAAGAAAATGTCTAAAGAAGTAGAGCGTAAAGCTTTAGAGAAATTAGAAGTTGCACACGATAAAAACATCAGAGCATTAAAAGACCGTTTAGTGGATAAATTGTTCACTATTGTAAATGGTAAGACCTCTCAAGGGATCTACAGTGTTTACAAAGAGCTTTTGGTTGCTAAAGGTGCTAAATTCACCCAAAAGATCCTTCAGGATTTGGATTACAACAATGTAAACCCAACTGGATGGACTACGGATGATGATAAAAACGAAATGATCAAGTATGCATTACATAACTACGGCATTAAAGTTAATGAGGAGTTAGGTGCATTCAAACGTGAGAAATTCGCTATCTCTGTGGGTGATGAGCTTCCATCAGGAATTGTTCAAATGGCTAAAGTTTATGTGGCTAAGAAACGTAAGCTTAAAGTAGGGGATAAGATGGCTGGTCGTCACGGTAACAAAGGTATCGTTGCACGTATCGTTCGTGATGAGGATATGCCATTCTTGGAAGATGGAACACCGGTAGATATCGTATTGAATCCACTAGGGGTACCATCTCGTATGAACCTTGGACAGATCTATGAAACTGTTTTAGGATGGGCAGGACAGAAATTAGGGGTTAAGTTTGCTACGCCGATCTTCGATGGTGCTGAAATGGACCAGGTAGAAGAATGGGTAGAGAAAGCAGGATTACCGAAATCAGGTCGTACCTATTTGTACAACGGTTTAACTGGAGAGCGTTTTGACCAACCTACAACAGTGGGTGTAATCTACATGTTGAAATTAGGACACATGGTAGATGACAAAATGCACGCACGTTCAATCGGTCCATACTCGTTGATTACTCAACAACCATTAGGTGGTAAGGCACAGTTCGGTGGTCAGCGTTTTGGTGAGATGGAGGTTTGGGCATTAGAGGCATTCGGTGCATCGAACATCCTTCAAGAGATCTTAACGGTGAAATCAGATGATGTTGTGGGTCGTGCGAAAACTTACGAAGCGATCGTTAAAGGTAATAACCTTCCAACACCATCGGTACCAGAATCGTTCAACGTATTGGTACATGAGCTTCGCGGTCTAGGTTTAGATATCACATTGGATTAATCAAGCAAAATTGAGCTTAAGAAGGGGTCAAATCCTTCTTAAGCTTTCACATACAGCTTTAACTTTTTACTAAGTATGTCTTACAAAAAAGATAATAAAATCAAAAGTAACTTTACATCGATCACGATCAGCTTGGCATCTCCAGAGACTATTTTGGAGCGTTCAAGTGGTGAGGTTACTAAACCAGAAACCATCAACTATCGTACTTACAAACCAGAGCGCGACGGATTATTCTGTGAGCGTATTTTTGGCCCTGTAAAAGATTACGAATGTCACTGTGGTAAATACAAACGTATCCGTTATAAAGGTATCGTTTGTGACCGTTGTGGGGTGGAGGTTACAGAGAAGAAAGTACGTCGTGAGCGTATGGGACACATCAACTTGGTGGTTCCTGTAGCGCATATCTGGTACTTCCGTTCTTTGCCAAACAAAATCGGTTATTTATTAGGTCTTCCTACCAAGAAATTGGATATGATCATCTACTACGAAAGATATGTGGTTATTCAAGCAGGTATCAAAGAAGATGATGGTATCTCCTACATGGATTTCTTGACAGAAGAGGAATATTTGGATATTTTGGATACCCTTCCAAAAGAAAACCAATACCTTGACGATACAGATCCTCAGAAATTCGTAGCGAAAATGGGTGCTGAGGCGCTAGAAGATTTATTGAAACGTCTAGACCTTGACCAATTATCATACGATCTTCGTCACCAAGCAGCTAACGAAACTTCTCAACAACGTAAGAACGAGGCTTTAAAACGCCTTCACGTAGTAGAAGCTTTCCGCGGTGCCAATGATCACATCGAGAACCGTCCGGAATGGATGATCGTGAAGATCGTTCCGATCATTCCACCAGAATTGCGTCCTCTTGTGCCTTTGGATGGTGGTCGTTTCGCGACTTCGGATTTGAACGACTTATACCGTCGTGTGATTATCCGTAACAACCGTTTGAAACGTTTGATCGAGATCAAAGCTCCAGAAGTAATCTTACGTAACGAGAAACGTATGCTTCAAGAAGCCGTTGACTCTTTATTCGATAACTCGCGTAAAGTAAATGCGGTGAAAACTGAAGGTAACCGTGCGTTGAAGTCATTATCCGATATCCTTAAAGGTAAGCAAGGACGTTTCCGTCAGAACTTACTGGGTAAACGTGTTGACTACTCGGCTCGTTCGGTAATTGTGGTAGGTCCTCACTTGAAATTACACGAGTGTGGTCTTCCAAAAGATATGGCAGCAGAACTTTACAAACCATTCATCATCCGTAAGATGATCGAAAGAGGAATTGTGAAGACCGTAAAATCTGCTAAGAAAATCGTTGATCGTAAAGATCCGGTAGTATGGGATATCTTAGAGAATGTTCTAAAAGGACATCCTGTATTATTAAACCGTGCTCCTACGCTTCACCGTTTGGGTATTCAGGCTTTCCAACCTACTTTGGTAGAAGGTAAAGCGATCCAATTGCACCCATTAGTGTGTACAGCGTTCAACGCCGATTTCGACGGTGACCAGATGGCAGTTCACTTACCTTTAGGTAATGCTGCAATTTTGGAAGCCCAAATCTTGATGTTGGCAGCACACAACATTCTTAACCCGGCAAACGGTTCTCCTGTTACAGTGCCATCTCAAGACATGGTATTGGGTCTTTATTACATTACCAAAGGCCGTAAAACAGATGATAGCCGTAAGATGAAAGGGGAGGGAAGTACCTTCTATTCTGCTGAAGAAGTAATCATTGCTTTGAACGAAGGACAGTTGGATCTTCACTCATTCATCAAGGTTAAGACACAAATCAAAACCAAAGAAGGTGAATTCAAACAAGCAATCATTGAAACTACGGTAGGTCGTGTGATCTTTAACCAGATCGTTCCGGAAGAAGTAGGTTATATCAATGAATTGTTGACCAAGAAATCTTTGCGTAATGTTATCGGTGAGATCGTTAAGAACACCGGTATGGCTCGCGCAGCGAAATTCTTGGATGATATGAAAGAGCTAGGATTCCAAACAGCATTTAAAGGAGGATTGTCCTTCAACTTGCAAGATTTGAACATCCCGGCTGCAAAAGCTGATTTGATCGCTCAAGCTACCAACGAAGTAGAAGAAGTAATGAACAACTATAACATGGGTTTCATTACCAACAACGAGCGTTACAACCAAATCATCGATATCTGGACACGTATCAATAACCGATTGACTGCACACGTAATGGATATCCTTTCGAACGATAACCAAGGTTTCAACTCTGTTTACATGATGTTGGATTCTGGAGCTCGTGGTTCTAAGGAGCAGATTCGTCAGTTATGTGGTATGCGTGGGTTGATGGCGAAACCTCAGAAGTCTGGTACTTCAGGTGGTGAGATTATCGAGAACCCGATTTTATCGAACTTTAAAGAAGGATTATCCGTATTAGAGTACTTTATCTCTACCCACGGTGCGCGTAAAGGTCTTGCGGATACGGCGTTGAAAACGGCGGATGCGGGTTACTTAACTCGTCGTTTACATGACGTAGCTCAAGATATGATTGTTGTTGAACAAGATTGTAACGGTTTACGTGGTATCTATACAACAGCATTGAAAGACAACGATGATATCGTTGAACCACTTTACGACCGTATCTTAGGACGTACGCCATTGAATGATGTGGTACATCCGGAGACAGAGGAAGTAATCGTAGCGGCAAACGAAGATATCACGGAAGAGATTGCGGAAGCAATTGAAAACGCTGGTATCGAAGGTGTGGAGATTCGTTCGGTATTGACCTGTGAGTCTAAACGCGGAGTTTGTGCTTGTTGTTACGGACGTAACTTAGCATCTGGTAAGCGTGTTCAATTGGGTGAGGCTGTCGGTGTAATCGCAGCACAATCCATTGGTGAGCCAGGTACGCAGTTAACACTTCGTACGTTCCACGTCGGTGGTACGGCATCCAACATTGCGGCAGAGTCTTCGATCATCGCGAAATACGATGGTAAAATCGAATTCGAAAATGTTCGTACGGTGGAGAAAGAAGGCGAAGATGGTCCATACCAAGTCGTATTAGGTCGTTCTGGTGAGATCAAAGTAGTAAATGACGAGAAAAAAGTTCTTTACCAACAGATCATCCCTTACGGTTCGAACTTATTCGTTAAAGAAGGAGAGAAAGTAGAAAAAGGAGCTAAGTTAGTTGACTGGGATCCATATAATGCGGTAATTATCTCCGAATTTGCGGGTAAGGTAGAATTTGATGCGATCATCGAAGGTATTACTTTCCGTGAAGAGTCTGATGAGCAGACTGGCCACAAAGAGAAAGTGATCATCGAAACGCGTGATAAGACGAAAAACCCTACCATTAAGGTATTGGATAATAAAGGCGAAATCATCCGTTCATATAACATTCCAGTAGGAGCTCACGTTTCTGTATCTGATGGTCAGAAAGTGAAAGAAGGTGCGGTATTGGTTAAGATCCCTCGTTCTACAGGTAAGACCCGAGATATTACGGGTGGTCTTCCTCGTGTAACGGAGTTGTTCGAGGCTCGTAATCCTTCAAACCCTGCGGTTGTAACTGAAATCGATGGTGTTGTATCATTAGGTGGTGTTAAACGTGGTAACCGTGAGATCTCTATCGAGTCTCGTGATGGCCAAGTGAAGAAGTACTTAGTACCTCTTTCTAAACACATCTTGGTACAGGATAATGACTTTATCAAAGCTGGTATGCCATTGTCAGACGGTCAGATCTCTCCTTCAGATATCTTATCGATAAAAGGCCCTTCAGCAGTACAAGAATATATCGTAAATGGTATCCAAGAGGTTTACCGCCTTCAAGGGGTAAAAATCAACGATAAACACTTCGAAACCATCGTTCACCAAATGATGCAGAAAGTGAATATCGAGGATCCAGGAGATACACGTTTCTTAGAAAAAGAAGCGGTGAACAAATGGGATTTCATGGAAGAGAACGATTCATTATACGACAAGAAAGTTGTTGTTGATGCGGGCGATTCCAAAACATTACGTCCAGGACAGATCGTGGCTATGCGTAAGCTTCGTGAGGAAAACTCCAGCTTGAAACGTCAAGACATGAAATTGGTAGAGGTTCGTGATGCTATCCCAGCGACTTCAAGTCCATTGTTGCAAGGTATTACCCGTGCTTCATTAGGTACGAAATCGTTCATCTCTGCAGCTTCCTTCCAGGAAACTACCAAAGTATTGAACGAAGCAGCAATCGCAGGTAAACGTGATAACCTATTAGGATTGAAAGAAAACGTAATTGTTGGTCACTTGATCCCTTCAGGTACAGGTTTACGTCAGTACAGCAATATCATTGTTGGTTCTCGTGAAGAATACGATCAATTATTAGCTTCTAAAGAAGAAGATTAATCGTTGATAGGTAGCGATGTTGGACTGAGGACCGGCAGAGCAAACATATACAAATGGTCTGGATTCGAAAGGATCCAGGCCATTTTGTTTTTATAAAAAATAGAAATTTGGATAAAATTCCAACTAATTGTTACATAATTTGTTTATTTGCTTTAAGCTATGTTTGAAATGGACCTGAATATCATCATCAATCAATTTGTATGGGAATGGAACGACTTGCTGAAAGCATGTCTTTCCCTTGTTGCCGGCTTTGTGCTAGGTTTTGAACGGGAATGGAAAGACAAATCCGCCGGTTTTAAGACCATTTCTATCATCTGTTTGGGGAGTACGCTATTTTCTTTGTTATCCTATAAATTGGGTGCAGGGGATTCCGAAGATGCTACCCGAATAGCCTCTTACGTGGTTTCTGGGATTGGTTTCTTGGGTGCAGGTGTAATCTTCAAGGATGGTGTTAATGTGAATGGATTGACCACAGCAAGTATCATTTGGATGTCGGCAGCCATTGGAATGGCAATTGGCTTTGGGGTATTCCTAACAGCGGCAATCTTCTTGTTCGCTTGTTTTATTATTATTGGTTCCGGAAAATTCATCAATAAACATATCATTAAGAGTGTGGGAAGGCAGGTAACCATTACCCTAGACCGTGAAGACCTGGATGCGAAAGATGAACTCATCAAGGAACTTAAACCCTTAACCAAACAGCTCAAGGTGAAAAAAGTCACCATGACCGAGGATGAACTTACTGTAATTTTGGAGGTATTGATCAACAAGGAAAATATCCGAAAATTCGAAAGGACCATTTTGGCCAATAGAAAGCTCATTGAGATCAGTATATAAGCTAAAATCGGCTGTAGCTTATTTGCGGGGTTGATGCTCAGCTATTTTTTGACCCAACTTAAAAGATTCCTACAATTTTGACTGATTGCCTGATAATCAAATCCTGTTTGGTTTTTCACAAATAATTTTGAACCCAATCCAACTGCCGATACGCCGGCTTCAAACCAGTTCTGGATATTGCTCTGCGTGACATCCACACCTCCAGTAGGCATAAACTTAACAGTAGGGAACAAAGGTTTGATGCTTTTTAGAAAGCCTGTACCTAAGGTTTCTCCCGGAAACAATTTGATGAATCCACATCCTGCATGCATGGCCGCTGCGATCTCAGATGGTGTCATACATCCAGGAATCCATAGTATACCTTTTTCTTTAGCCAGTTTAGCTAGCTCCTGCGTGAAAATAGGACTCACTAGAAATTCTGTTCCCAATTTGATGAATTTTTTAGCGGCTTCGGTATCCAGAATGGTTCCGATGCCTAATTTTAGATCAGGGAAATGTTCCACTTTATAAGCCATTAAAGCCTTGAAATTCTCCGTAGCAGCAGCTCCGCGGTTTACAAATTCAAAAACACGGATTCCACCTTCATAGCAGGCTTTTAATACATTTATACAGATTTCCACCTCATCATGGTAAAAAACCGGGATGACCGGATAAGCTGCTATGGTATCTAAGATTTGATTTTTCATCATGTTAAAATTTACCGTTTCCAAAATCACCTTCCACAAATAATTTCTGATAACCAGCGCCTGTGGCAGTATCTATGACTTTCTGGGCATCCCATTGATGGGAAAGCGCATGTATCAATCCCGCCATGAACGCATCCCCACTTCCAATTCGATCAATCACTTCTTCGGTTTCATAGACTTCGGAAATCACATCTTCCGTTTCGGTATGCAAGGTTCCATAAAAGAGGTTATGCGTAGGCCGATCCATAAACCTGAACGTGTTTGCAATGTATTTGACCTTTGGAAACACTCTCCGTATCTCTTGGGCATTCTGCTTAGCAAATTCGAAATAGGTTTCCTTACTACTGTTTCTATTTAGCTGTTCATCAATAGCAGTTCCTAGCATTTTATTGGATGCCCAGATGTTGCCCATAATGACATCACAATATTTGACCAAAGCTGGCATAATCGCTATTGGGGCTTTACCATATTGCCAGAGCTTACTCCGGTAATTGAGATCCACCGAAATCTGAATCCCTTTCTCGGAAGCTTTCCTTAGGAGAACTTCCATCAGGTCTGCCATATCCTGATTCAAAGCAGGTGTTAATGCCGACCAATGCAACCAAGAAACATCCTCCAATAAACTGTCGAAAGGGAAATCTTCCTTGCTCAATTGGCTAAAACTGGAATATTTACGGTCGTAAATCACTTCTCCCGAACTCAGTCCATTTGCTGAAAGTAAGATATAGCTTCCCAATCGATCCCCAGACCAAATAATCTTATTGGTTCCAACAGCTAGCCCATTCAATTTCTGAACGATTTCTTGGCTCAAACTGTTTTGTGGGAAAGCACTTACATATTCCACTTTATTTCCCATTTGGGCCAGTGAGGCTGCTACATTGGCTTCAGCTCCACCAGGGTAAATACGCAAGAGATTGTTGGGGCTGTCAAAAAAATGACTCCCAAGACTTTGTTGACGAATCAGGATTTCTCCAAAGGAAAGTATTGTGTTCATTGGTTGAATTGATTGGCAAGTTAATTCTTTTTCTTGAGGATTTTCACTATTATTGGGTTAAAATCTAACCACATACTATGGGAATCCTAGAGAAGTTCTCTTTAAGAAACAAGAAAATTATTATTACAGGCGGTACAGGCATTTTAGGGAAGGCCTTTGTACATGCATTAGCAGAAGCTGGCGCATCAATTTGTATCCTCGGTAGAAGCCAAGAGAAAATTGATGAACGAATTAAAGAGGCACAGGCGCTAGGCGCAGAAGCCATTGGAATTATTGCTGATGTGATGGATGAGCAGGCTGTTCAGGCAGCGAAATCAGAAATCCTAGCGCAATGGGGTACCATTGATGGCTTGATCAATGCGGTTGGGGGTAATATCCCGGGTGCAACGATTGGCGACCAACAATCTATTTTTGATAATAAAATCCAAGACACCATTAAGGCCATCGAATTGAATCTTTACGGAACCATTATTCCAAGCATGGTGTTCGGTGAGATCATTGCTTCCAAGGGAAAAGGTTCCATCATTAATATATCTTCGCTAGCCGCGAGCAGACCCTTAACCAGGGTGCTGGGCTATACGGTTGCGAAGCATGGAATAGATGGATTTACCAAATGGATGGCTACGGAACTGGCCCTTCGTTATGGCGATCAGGTGCGTGTCAATGCGATCGCTCCGGGCGTATTCTTAACAGAGCAGAATCGGAACCTTTTGACCAACCCAGATGGTAGCTATACCGATCGGGCACAGAAGTTTATTAACGGAACACCTTATAGGCGATTGGGCGATCCTTCTGAGCTGGAGGGGACTTTGGTTTACCTATTAAGCGATGCTTCGGCCTTCGTAACGGGCGAAACAATATTTGTAGATGGTGGTTTTGATGCTTGGTGTGGCGTATAAAAAAAGATGAACAAGAAATTTTTAGAACAAACCTGGAGATGGTATGGTCCCAATGACCCCGTTTCCTTGAACGATGTAAAACAAGCTGGTGCAACGGGAATTGTAACAGCACTACATCATATCCCACATGGCGATGTTTGGCCGGTGGAAGATATTTTAGCACGTAAGAAACTGATTGAGGATGCTGGCTTGAGATGGTCGGTCGTGGAATCTGTTCCGGTACATGAGGCGATCAAGACCAATGCTGAGGATGCCGGTATTTATCTGGAGAACTATAGGCAATCCTTAAAGAACTTGGCTGATTGTGGCATTTATACCGTTTGCTATAATTTCATGCCGGTATTGGATTGGACTAGAACTCAATTGGACCTGGAAATGAAGGATGGATCCAAAGCTTTGTATTTTGATTGGATAGATCTGGCCATTTTTGATATCCATATCCTGAAAAGGGAAGGAGCATTGGATGATTATTCTCAGGAGATACAGGAACAAGCAGCAGATCGGTTGGGGGAGATGAGTAAAGAGGATTTGCTGAACCTTCAGCATAATGTGTTGATGGGAATTCCTGGTGAAGGGGATATTTCCTTGGAATCCTTGAGCAATAGCATCGAGACCTATGGGAGTATAGGCAGGGATGGATTGAGAAAGAATCTATTGTTGTTTTTGGAGGGGATAGAGGAGGTTTGTGAGGCTAATGGTATTAAGATGACCATTCATCCGGATGATCCGCCATATAGTATTTTAGGGCTTCCTAGGGTGGTAAGTAACGAGGAAGATCTGTTGTATTTGATCAATGGTCAGGAAAAGGAATTTAATGGGATTTGTTTTTGTACGGGTTCTTTGGGTGCAGGGCCGGCGAATGATCTTCCGAGGATCTTTGACCAGGTTAAGCATCGGGTGAATTTTGTGCATTTGAGGAATGTGAAGAAGGATGCATTGGGAAGTTTTTATGAGGCAGATCATTTGGATGGGGATGTGGATATGTATTTGATCATGAAGGCGCTGGTGGAAGAGAATCAGAAACGGGAAATGGCGATGCCTTTTCGTCCGGATCATGGTCATCAGATGTTGGATGATTTGGAAAAGGTGACTAATCCGGGGTATTCGGCGATTGGTAGGTTGAGAGGCCTTGCGGAATTAAGGGGATTGGAATTGGGGGTGATAAGGGCAGAAGGGTAATGTTTTTTTAACCGTCATTGCGAGGAGGTACGACGAAGCAATCTTTAAACTATTCGAAAGATTGCTTCGTTCCTCGCAATGACGGGTGGATTGCTTCTTTCCTCGCAATGACGGGTAAAGATTGCTTCGTTCCTCGCAATGACGAGCCCCCTTACTTCAATTTCTCCGTTAAGAAAACAATCTCTTTATAATTATCCTTTTCATACACAATACCCATCAGTTTCGGTTTGATCAACACAATATCCGAATACGCAGAATACGATCCTTTATACCCAGCCGGGCTTTTCGCAATCACTTTATTAAAATACCAGGTTTTTCCCTTATCCTTCGACAACCTCAACGTCAAATTATCCCTGTTATTCTGATCCGCAGCATTAATATGCGCCAAGATAAAACCCTTCCCCTTCTTCCAAGAAAGCACAGCTCCCTGGTTGATCGGATCAGGCAGATTCGGATCTGGTGCTGAAGAAACCCAAGATTCACCCCCATCATGAGAAATAGAAATAATCCGTTGCTTCGGTTGGATCTGTTGATTTCTCGAACTCATATACACCTCATTATCCCCGATCTGTGCTGCCAAAGACTCATTAGATCCCTTAAAAGGCACATTATCACTCAACTGAAAAGTCTTTCCGTGATCATCGGAATAAAATGCATGTGCATTCCAATCCTTTCCGGCAGGGGCAGGGTCGCCAGCACTATGATTAGCTGCCACATAGATCCTTCCTTTCTTCGGTCCGGAAACAAATTGAAAAGCATGGCCAGGCGTATTCGCATATGTTCTCCAATCTTCTGAGAAATTATAAGAAGGGTTCAACTGCGGTTGCTTCGGACGATGCGTCTGCGTGGTAATATTTACCGGTTCCGACCAGGTCTTCGCACCATCCACCGAAGTAATGTACCATACCTCACGAAGTCCTTTTCCTTTTCTCACCTCGCCCTCATGGTTATTACCAGTATTATAGAACAAAAATATTCTTCCTTTAGGATATTGCGGATCCGTTAGGTCCACTACTGGCGCCATATTACCCGCCTGCAACTTATCATAATCAGCAGCAATCGCCAATTTCCCCCAAGTTTTCCCATTGTCCTCACTGATCTTATACACAATATCCACATTTCCATAATCTCCAGCATGGTCAACTCGTCCTTCCGCAAAGGCTATCAGGTCACCGTTTTTGTTTTTGATCAAAGCCGGGATGCGGTAACTGGCATAGCCATCTTCTCCAGAACGGAAAACAACGGTTTCCTGGGCCTGTGTGCCCGAAATAAAGCAAGCAGCAAGTAAGGATAAAAGTAATTTTTTCATATATGATGTTTTTGTTGGTTTACGGTATCGGTGTAAAGGTATACATCCATTTCACTGGATTCTGCCAATCTTTCCCTGCAAATTTACCCACAGGAACCTTGATTAGCACCTCATTCCAGCCTTTTTTTAATTTTATTTTTGTTGGCATCCGGAAAGAATACCCTTCATCGATCAATGGAACTTCCAAGCTACCCTTTCGGCCTGGAAAAAGCCAAGAAGGAGCAGGGATAGCCGAGCCATTTACAAAAACCCGGCTCGAAAGGTCATCCCAAGTCCCTTCCTTAGGTGTATCGCTAGCATAGGATCGGGAAAGGTTTCCAAATCCGATCCAAAAGGAACGAACTTCCTCCTTGTCACTCCATATTTTTGTCCTTGCATACCAGGTGCTGTTCGGTTTTGGATCATCAAGCGCGCCTTTGACAACATCCGCCCACCAGTGCCTTAAGATCACCGTGGCACCAACCTGTGTTTTGGCTACTTTCAAATGATCCGCAAAAGGAGCTTGCTCAATATCAAAACGCTTTTGAAGATCGCCTCCATTGTCAAAAGGACCAATCAGTTCCCATTTTAGCTTCGTCTGCTGCACATAGGGAAAAGGCATCCCTTCAAAAAATCGTTCCTTATGCTGCAATAATCTCGTCTCAAATTCCGAAAACGCCTCGAACGATGCCGTTCCTTCCTGCGGTAAATTAGCCTTCCATTCCGTTTCTCCATTGCCCCGCCAAGCCCTTTCTGCAAAGGTTAACAATCCTGGGTAGATAGCACTCTGTAGGAACATATCTTCCGGATGGGCTACCGCCCGATCTGGCCAGGAACATAATATAGCACCTTTCAACTGTTCACTTTCCTGCTTTTGCTCGGCAAACTGCCGGAAGAAAAGGGTGGTTACAGTTTCCAAGGGGTCCATATGGTTGATGTAGAGGTGCTTGGAATCGATGAACTCAAACTGGCTAGCCTGATCGATGGCTTTAGGACCACCCATCCACAACTGCCGAACAGTTCTTGCCTGCAGGTTACTTCCAGGATCCCAACCATAGGTTTTAAATCCCAAATCTTCCACAAATCGCGTGATTTCAGGCATGAAATTCTTATTGCTGATTTTGACCTCATCGCCCCCAATGTGCAGATGCGTTAAGGAAGGATAGGTTTCCTTAAACTCCTTTAATAGGGATTTGATATAGTACATCCCCGAATCCGACTGCATATTATGCCCAAAGTACCTTTCGAAGGCAGCACTATGGCCTGGCATATCGATTTCGGGCAAGAAAAGAATATGCCTTTTTTTACAATAATCGATCAGTTCCTTAAATTCCTTTTCGGTATAATACTTTCCAGGCCAACGGGTCATATTTTTGCTGGCCGTTAAGCCCGGATATTTTTTGCTCTCCAATCGCCAAGCGATGTCCTCCGTGAAATGAAAATGCAGCACATTCAATTTATACTTCGCCATCACATCGATCTGCTCCTTGAGCATAGCCATGGGCTGATAATTTCGGCCTACATCCAGTAAAAATCCCCGAAAGGAAAAAGCGGGAATATCCCTTATTTTGACATAAGGGAGCTTTTTGTTCTCCAGTAACAATTGCTCCAATGTTTTAAGGGCATAGAATAAGCCAGTCTCCTGCTCAGCTCCAATCGTAATCCCCTTCGCATTGATCTCTAAATTATAACCTTCGTTTCCTAATTCGGTCTTGGTCAATAATTGTAAAGTAAAAAGAGGCTTTCTTCTCCCTTCTTCAAAATCCTTTATATTATTCTGTTCAAAAAACTGTTTAACAAGGCCCATCTCATTCTTGAAAAAAAGATAATTTGGAATAAAAATCCCTTTATCCAAATTCAGTGTACCTTTCTTCCAGCTCAGCTCTTGAGGAAGGGGGATGAGTGCCTGTTGGGCAAATAAGCTCGTAGGAATACGCAGCAACAAGACCAATAAAAGAAAATAAGTAAATTTTAGTTTCATTATTCCAACGATTAAGAGTTTATGGATTTATCGGCCAAGAATTGCTGTATGATCTGAGAACAATACCATTCTTGCCTTGGTAGATGGAATGGTCCTTTGAACAGATTCCCTTTGGCAGTTTGGGCGATCCGGCCATCCCGATGCAGGTAACCAAACCATTCGCCATTTTCCTTATCATGAAAATAGGCATAGGCATAGTCATGGATCTGTTTATGCATTTCGGCATATTTCTTTTCATTGGTCATCAGAAAGGCCAGAAGGCAAGCGATGATCGCCTCGTTCTGAGGCCACCAGAATTTCATGTCCTGCCAATATTCCTGAACTGGTTTATCATAAACATCCCGGTAATACAATATTCCGCCATGTTCTTTATCCCAACCTCTTTCCCACATATAATCCAACATTCTACAACCTAAATCGATCATCGCTGGATCGTTATTTCTATATCGGGCTTCGTGCAGGATAAACCAGGCCCCTTCAATCGCATGTCCCGGATTCAAGGTCCTACCATCGATGTGGTCAATGATACTTCCATCCGGTGCCACTTGTTCCATCACACAACGGATATCATCCTTCACAAAATTGCTTTCGATTTCTTTTATCCAATTGGCAATTGCCACATCACAACGGGGATCTCCGATGCTTTCCCGCAATTGTTGTGCGGTGTTGATCATGATCATCGGTATGCCAATACCCTTGGATGGTCTCGTATCCTCAAACTTCGGATCCATTTTAAGGCTTCCATCTGCATATTGCATACAAGTACCAAAGATTTTCCGCGCCAATTCCGCAGCCTCTTCATCGCCCGATGCTTTCGCATAAGCAGCGAAGGCGATCACCGCAAAGGTCTCCGAGAAAAAATAGCGACGCATCCGGATCGGGTTGCCAGCTCTATCCACGTGGAAATACATTTTTCCTTCCGCGTTGAAACATTTTTCCTTCAGGAAGGCGTATCCCAGTTGGGCACCTTTCAACCACTCTTCTTTCTGCTCCACTGTATTGTACAGGGTTGCCAATAGCCAGCATGCCCGGCCTTGAATCCATACCGCCTTATCTGTATCGATCAAACTGCCATCCGCATCACGCATCAGCAGGTATCCTCCAAATTCCTCATCAAAAGACCTTGGAAACCAAAAAGGGACCGTATCGTTCAACAATTGGTTCTTATAAAAATCGGCAAGTTCGGCAAGTTCCTGGGTCGTATACATGGTGTTATTTTATAGCTATAGAAAAGGTCGATGCGGGAGTACCCATCTCATTCTGCAGATTTGCCCTGGTAAAAGGCTCATAGGCATATAGTATTCGGGTCGGTTTCTCCGCGGTGGTTATGATAATGTTGTTTTTTTCGATTTGAACGGCTTCAAGATCCACTATTTTTCCATAGATATCCATGATCTGGAAGCCTTTTAAGGGCTGATTTCCTTTCGTGGAAAGGCTTTTGCAGTTATTGAATTTAAGCACATACCGGTTGCTTCCTTTTAGCTCATAGCTTACGGCATAAGGAGCATCAGCGTTTATTGGCTTCTTGAATTCATGTTGTTGGACCAGGGCCGATAGCCTCAAACCCACTGGAACCTTATCCCTTGGATGTACATCCGTCGAGTCGCCAAGATCCGAGGAAACGGCCATATGTACGTTTGGCAGCTTTTGGCTTAATAGGAGTTGACTCTCCCGAAATCTTGGCCAAGATGGACGGTTCAGGCTGGAAAGCTGAACGACATAAAAGGGAACATGCTGCTGCAGTTCCTCCCGCCATGATTGAACCAATGTTCCGAAAAGATGTTCATGTAATTCCAGGTTATGGGCATTACTTTCCCCTTGATACCATAGAATAGCCTTAAACTGTACATCCTTCCATAAAGCCATACCAGCCTCATAATTGTAGGCAGGTTCATACGGGTGTCTTTGGTTTTTGAGCGTGGAGTTCTTTAAGTTTACGGATGCTCTCTCCCGACAAAAATCCTGGATGAAATCAGCAGTTTTCCAAGAATGTATATAAGAGGCTAACAGGTCATCATCCTCCAGAGCTTTCCTCGGAATCCAGGATTCCGTATTCGATCCACCCACAGCCAATTCAATTATCCCTACTGGTACCCCTGATTTCAATTGTATATCCTGGGCAAAAGAAAGGGCGACGGCCGAGAAATCAGCGGCATGTTCTTTTGTCGGCTTTTCCCATGTACCATTAAAGTAGGCTAAGTCGTTTACTTGTTGCAGGATTTCCGCAGTCCAAGCCTGGTTATTGGTCTCTGCAATCGCTTTATGCTTGAATAACCTGATGTTAGGATTGTTGCTGGTCTTTTCGATCCACTCTTTCGATTGCAGGGCATGTTTTAAAGGAAAG
The DNA here is from genome assembly GCF_002734245.1 of Sphingobacterium sp. 1.A.4. Lineage (NCBI taxonomy): Bacteria > Pseudomonadati > Bacteroidota > Sphingobacteriia > Sphingobacteriales > Sphingobacteriaceae > Sphingobacterium > Sphingobacterium sp. 1.A.4. The sequence continues at coordinate 64,555 of NZ_PEAZ01000041.1, read as the reverse complement.
GCCATGTTGGATTGGCCCGAAGCTAAATATACATCCCCAAACAATATATCTTCTAAAGTTAGGTTTTCCCCTTGTGCATGAATGACGATATCCGTTGGGCCTGAGGTTGGAGTGGGCGGAAGATCTACTTTCCAATTTCCCAAATAATCTGCTTGTGTTTGGTAGGTTCTACCTTTAAGTTGCACACTGATTTCCGAGAAAGCATTCGATTTTCCTTTTAACACATTCTTCCTATCTCGTTGCAACACCATATGGGAACCAAAAGGATGCTCCACCGAAAGTTCTTGTTCCTTCGGAACCAAATGTCCATGCACTTGTTTGGCGATCATTGCTGCACCTGCTTCCGAGGGATGGAGGAAATCGTTGAACAGATCGATCCGACTGGCAAGGGATTGATGATTATCGATCAATGGGATATCATGCTGCTTGGCAATAGCTACGATCTCTTTTTGAATCTGATCATACCAATCCCGAGTCCCCGATAAAAAACGAGGATGACCACTGAAAATCGGCGTCATCTTACAGATATAGAATTCCACGGCGGGATTGTTCTGCCAGAAAAGTGATAATAGTTGATGATAATCTTTTCTGAATTCCATCTGATAATTAGGCCAATTCCGCGGATCGGTATCATTTAATCCAAGCGCGATAACCACGATATCAGGCTGGAACTCCAACGCTGCTTTTAATTCTTCAGATTTTAAATAGGGGTTATGCCCATGCTGGAGCAATGTAGCCCCATTTCTCCCAAAATTTTCAACGATATAATCTTCACCCAATAAGGACTGAAGTTGGTCTGGATAGGATTTTCCCTTGGCCAATCCATAGCCTTTGGTAACCGAATCACCGATACAGGCCACCTTCTTTTTTTGTTGGGCAAGAAGGAGTTGAATGGAAAAGAGGAATATAAGAATGGAACTAAGATACGGCTTCATGTGACTTTGGTCTTAAAACGGCTAATTGAATGATCAGCACCAAGAGCACGATACCTGCCAAAAGGGCAAAATCACTTCCCAAACGGCCTTCATCGGCAGATGCACCTAAGATCTTTGTAATGTATGCACCAGCAAAAACACCGACCATATTCATGATCCCATAAGCGGTTGCTCTGTATTTGGAAGATACAAACTGGCAAAGGATCGGCATATTATTGGCGTCGAACATGCCAAATCCAAACCCGAACATCAAACCTGCTGCGACGATTGCATAGACATTGTCGCCAAATCCCATCAGGATCACGGCAGGGATGGTCAAGGCCAAGCCAATGGCACTGGTATAGATCCTTCCTTTAATGTTTTTCTGTATCCAACGGTCGGATAATATTCCCCCCAGGATGACCCCAAAGAAGGAGGATAGCGCAATGGTAATGGTGGCCAATGGGCCAGCTTGTTCCATCGGGATATGCAGGTTTTCAGAGAAAAGGGTTGGCAGCCAATTCTTCGTTGCCCATCCCGGCAGACTGGGGATGGCAAAATATAATAGGATGACCCAAAACGCAATATTGGAAAATAGCACCGATAAGCCTTTCCATACAGGTACTTTTTCCTTTACTAGGGTGTTGGTTTCGCTGCGGTGCGGAGCCTCTTGAAGGAAGAAGATCAATATAAAGGAATATATAATCCCGATCAGTCCGAAGAGGATAAAGGTATAATGCCAGGAATAGGAGGCAGCGACGGTGGCACCAAATCCCCCTAAGGCCTGTCCAAAATAAAACCCGGTCATGTGTATACCTATGGCCAGTGATCTGGTCTTGTCGGAATGGTAATCGGCGATTAAAGATAAACCTGCAGGGATGTATAGGGCTTCACTAACGCCCATAATAGCCCGTAGGGCATATAATTGTTCGTAGGTATCTGCATAGCCCATAGCCATGGTTACGGCCGACCATACAAACAGACTCCCCACGATCAACCATTTTCTGTTCCATTTGTCGGCTACAATACCCGCTACCGGGCTCATAAATCCATAGATCCATAAAAAGATAGCCATGAGGTTGCCAAATACGGCGGCACTCTCCAATTCAGAAATATCCAGGGCCATCGCTGGTCGCATGGTCGATAGAATTTGCCTATCCATGTAGTTCAGAAGAGCCACAAACCATAATAATCCGACAATCACCCAAGGATATTTTCTGCTATTTTTCATGGTAGTAAAAAATTATTTTAATTGCCCCAATAAGATCTGATCTGTTCTTACGCCGGCTTTGATCTCCCCCGAAGGAATAATCAATAAATCTTGATGTAATAGGGCAGTTGTCGTTACTGTTCCTGCTGATGGTAATGCTGCTAATGTTTTCCAGGTCAAATCACTTAGGTTTAACGCCAATGCCTGGCGTTCAAAACCAGGATGGTTCACCAAGATATTGTTTTTGGCGGTAATAAGGCTATCCTTTTTAGAAGGATCGCTATTTAAGTTGATGTTGGCGATGGCCTGTTCTACCTGATGGAAAGTACGGGCATCATCTCCTGAAAACAATAGGAGATGGTTTTTATATAATACACCGGTTCCTGCAGCCATCGGCTTTGCTAATCTACTGATTGCTTTTATTTCCTTGCTGCCTATATTCACTTCAAGGACCTGATCGTAGATATCGCTCTTGGCATTCACATTCTTCTTTCTACCCCCAACGATATATATCTTTTCTTTTCCGTCGGCCAACACTACAGCATTGGAAATCGGGTAGGGCAGGGTCAGGAATTCTTGCCAGCCCTTATTATCTTGATCGATTTGATAGCAATATATCTTATTGGAAACCAATTCGGCATTTTCCCCACCAACGAAATAAAGTTTGTCCGAAAGATGCACAAGCCCAGCGTTGGTCAACGCTAAGGGCAACTCGGATAGTTCTTCCGTTTTCAGCTCCTTATTTTCCGAGATCGAATAGGCTTGGAAGTTCTTGATAGCTCCAGTAGAGTCTTCTCCACCAGCTCTATAAAGCTTATCATCCATAACCACATTGGCCGCGTAGGCAATTTCCCTATCCAAAGCAATTTCTTCTTTGAACTGCAATTCCTTTCCTACGATATCATAGAGGTAAATGGAGTTGTGATAATTCTTTTTACCACCCTCCCAAGGCATTCCGTCAGGAAAATTTGCGCCTCCAGCAATAAGTAACTTATCCTGTAGTATGCCGGTAACAGGACCTGCAAGACCCAGATGCGCCTTTTCTTCCTGCATAGGCAGGTTTGCCGAAGGTAGCCATTGTACTGCTAAGGATGTGTTTTTCGGTTCACATCCCGTTAATAGTATGGTCATGATCATAAACCCGATGTTTCGCATCAACGAATTGATTTAAAATGTTCAAAACCGAGGTCAGCCACATCTGCTTGGAATAAGGCAAACTGCTCCTCTGTCATATTGGCAATAGGTAAGCGGAATGTTCCACAATCCAAACCTATTAATTTCATATAGGCCTTTCCGGTTGCAATACCTCCATATTTGCCCAATAACCGGATCATATCGATCGATTTTTGCTGAAGGGCATTGGCGTTCTGGAAATCAGAATTTTCATAGGCTTCCATAAGGTCCAAGTAAAGCGGGGCGGCGTAATTATACGTACTGCCCACTGCACCTTTAGATCCAAGGATTAGGGAAGATAACATGTTTTCATCTCTTCCCCATAACATATCATATTTTCTGTTCTTAAAATTTAAACAGGAAAGGAAATCCATAAAATCTTCATGGGTATATTTTATGCCTTTAAAGGTTGGAATCTGTTCATCGATTTCTTGCAAAAGGTCGATCATGTTGAAGGTTCCACCCGTCAAAACCGGGATATGGTAATAGTAGAATGCAGTCTTTGGCGCAGCAGAAGCAATTTCCTGGCAGCATTTGGCCAATTGTTTTACGTTGGCCGGTTTGAAATAATAGGGGGAGGTAAAGGAAATGGCATCTGCACCTTCCTGTTCCGCTATTCTTGCCAATTCTTGGCATTCTTTCACATTTGTTCCTCCAAGAAACATCATCAACGCAAAATCATCATCGCTTTTGGTTAGGGCAGTCCATGCTTTTAAGGTGGCTACTTTTTCCTGGAAGGTTAGGGATACACCCTCACCCGTAGATCCGCAGATGAATGCTCCTTTAATCTGGTTCTTTTTTAAAGAATCATAGTAAGAAGGGATGAGTTCTAGGTTCAATTCGCCTTGTTCGTCGAATGGGGTAAAAGGGGCAGCAATTAATCCTTCAATTTTTTTATTAAGCATGGGTTCTGAAATTTTCTCAGGGTAAATGTTACGTTTTGTTCTAATTGATTAATATTTGATTACAAACATATTTTTGCCTAAATGGTTCTGGTCTGTAATTTTTATACCTTATACATGTTTAATAATCGAATATATTTTATAAATTAGATTATGTCATACATATAATGATTTCAAATGTAAGACTTAATGTTTTACTTCCAAATTTTTTTTTGATATAATTGTACCTTTTAACATTAACTATTTAAATGCACATATGGAGTATCCGAATGAGAATATGGGGAAAATAGGCACCATAGACACCTCCAGTTTAGTCGACAAAGCAGAGGAACGCATTGTTCAATATATCCAAGAGAACAAGATGGTCATTGGTGATGTATTGCCCAAGGAGTTGGATCTTGCGCTTAATCTAGGGGTAAGTCGGACCGTCATCCGGGAAGCTCTTTTACGCCTGAAGACTATCGGGTTGGTGGAGTCCAAAAAACATAAGGGTGCAGTATTGCGCAATCCGGATGTATTGGGATCATTACGTAAAGTATTCCATCCATCTATTTTGGATGATGCTACCCTGAAGGATATGTTCGAACTTCGATTGGGATTAGAGGTCGGGATGGCCGATTTCATCGTAAAGAATATCACTGATGAGGATATCAAGGAACTAGAAGATATTGCGAACCAGGTAGGGTCGGGTGATACGGCGCAGACCTGGCAGGTGGAAGATGAGATCAGATTCCATAGCAAATTGTATAAGATTTCTAAAAATAGGATCCTGTTGGAGCTACAGGTGATGCTGATGCCGATTTTCAATTATGTTCATGAAAGTGGCCTATTATCGAGTGAGGTGGTGACGGGAGATTTTGTTTCCCATAAGGAATTGGTGGAAGTATTGAAAACGCGCGATGCAGATGCTTACCGGAATGCCATTCGGAAACATTTGAACAACCACTTCAAGAGGATTTTAGGCTAAGTTTGTTTCGTACAGGCTACTTACTGCAAGTGAGGTGTAAGTGATGTGTAAGTGAGTTGTAAGTGACTTTATGCACTTATATCTTGCTTACATCCTGCTTAGAATTTACATACATAGCGAATGAAAATCGAAGCTACTTCGACATTGGAAGGAACAGCGTCATTGCGAGAAACAGCGACATTGCGACATACAGCGTCATTGCGAGGAACGAAGCAATCTTTACACTAATCGAAAGATTGCTTCGTCGTACCTCCTCGCAATGACGAGATAGCCTCCTCGCAATGACGAGAGAATATAAAAAAAGCCAAGCATACCGCTTGGCTTAATTTATATTATATAAAATTCGGACTTTCTACTATTTAATTGGATATTCCTTGAAAATACCTTGAACCACTTCCGGTAATTTATTGATCGCTTTTTCTGGAGCTTTGATCTCTCCCGATCCACGAGCTTGCCATACCACGGAATTTGTTCTTCTATCCACCGCTTCTATGATCAAATGCGAATACCGGTATTTTTCCTTTCCGATAGGATAGGAAGGGCTCATGTAATAGCCCCAAGGACGGTACCATCCCCAGCCGCCCCAGCCACCCATGTGGCCATAGACCATACGGCTCTTGTTATTGACGATGGTCACATAGCGAAATAGGATATCCGGATCGTTCTTGCTGTATTGCATACCACGGGCTGCTAATTCCCGATTCGCTGCAGAAAGGATGTTCTCTCGCGCAATATCATTGTTGAAATAGTTTTTCGACAAGGAATCTACAGGCGGTAACCATCCATATGTTTTATATTGTGAAAAGTCTAATTGCTGCACCCTCGTCATGTTATAATTGTACGAGGCACAGGAAGCCAGGAATAACACGATTCCTGCCATGAAAAAAGTCCTAAGCGTCTTCATAATTCTCATTTTTTTAATTAGACTACATGGGTTGCTAAACGTTTAATGGCTAGAAAGAAAATTTTGCGACCAATGGCATGGCCCTTCCGGGACCAAATGCTTTCGGACTAACCCTCAAAATTGGTGGCGCTTGGAAGCGCTTGAACTCTGCATTGTTCAATAACTTATTGACCCGTAGAACCGTTGCTTCATCAAAGCCCAAGGCAATCACTTCGGTATATGGTTTTTCCTTTTCGATCAATTGGTAAAGTATGCTATCCAAGATGTCGTATTCCGGAAGGGAATCCGAATCTTTTTGACCAGGGCGAAGTTCTGCGGAAGGCGGTTTTACGATGGTGTTCAATGGGATGATCTCCCGGTCCCTATTGATGTATTTTGCCAATTGATAGGCCTGGGTTTTGTACACATCACCGATCACGGATAAGGAACCCGCCATATCGCCATACAAGGTTCCGTATCCCACAGCAGCCTCACTTTTATTGGATGTGTTCAATAAGATGTTTCCGAATTTGTTGGATAGGGCCATCAATAAGGTTCCACGCGTGCGAGCCTGGATGTTCTCTTCGGTGGTATCAGGGTTCCGACCTTCAAATGCTGGAGCCAATGTTGCCTCAAAAGCCGCTGCAATGTCTTTTATCGGAAGGATGAGCTTTTGGCATCCGGTGTTTTCCACTAAATCCAAGGCATCCTTCAAGGAATGGTCGCTGGAGTAAATGGAAGGCATCAAGACCGACAGCACGTTTTCTGCGCCCAAAGCTTCACAGGCAAGAGCGGCTACCAAGGCAGAATCCAAACCTCCGGAAAGCCCTAGAACGGCTTTCTGAAATCCTGATTTCTGGAAATAATCCCTTAAACCCAGGATGATCGCATCATGGATCAATGCAATTTCCTGATGTTCTACGGATTGATGCGCCTGCTCACTGTGCAGATCAATGCCTTTTAATTCCACAAATTGTAGGTCTTCTTCAAAGCTTTTCATTTCGCTTACCAATTCACCTTTTCTGTTGAGGGCCAAAGAACGGCCATCGAAAATAATATCCGTATGGGCGCCCACCTGATTTACATAAATCAGCGGGGCATTCCCTTTGATGACATTCCTGCTCAATACGTTTTTCCGATTTTCGAAATGGGTATAGGAAAAAGGGGATGCCGCAATATTGATGATCAAGTCGGGATGTTCCTTAGCAAGGTCCTGCATCAGGTCGCCAACATAGGAGTTTGGTCCATCATCATCCCAAAGATCCTCACAGACGGTTAATGCAATCGTGAGATCCTTGAACTTGATGCAATTACTTGACGGATTAGGCTCGAAATAACGGTATTCATCAAAGACGTCGTAATCTGGTAATAGGCTTTTCTTGACCACTTGTTTCACCTCGCCATCTGCCAATAAAAGGGCAGCATTGAACAAAGGTTTTCCTTCGGCATCCTTGTTAGGGACTGGTGCTCCAATGATACAGGCAATGCCTTCACAATATTTTGCGATTTCATCCACGCTGGCATAACAAGCCTTAAGGAAGGCGGTATTTCGTAGTAGATCTTTGGCTGGATATCCCCCAATTGCCAATTCTGCAAAGACGATCAGTTCTGCCCCTTGTTCCTTGGCATCCGTTATAGCCTTTACTATTTTTTTTGTGTTCTGTTCGAAATTACCGATATGATAGTTTAGTTGAGCTAATGCAATCTTCATATGTATGTGTTTAAGGTAAAATTAAACATAAATTTTAAAAAAATAAGGCGGCACCCAAGGGAATAGGTACCGCCTTATACTATATAAGTATGAATTGTTGAGCTTATATATTTTTGATATCGATTACTTCGACCTCGTATTCTACTGGAGAATCTTTAGGAACAATCACTTTACCCGAATTATCTTTTCTTTCTCTATTGTCGTATACAATTGGAGAAGCAGCAATAAACTTGAATTTAGTTCCTTTTTTGATTCCATTAGGAACCAGTCCGTATAAAATATCTGTTCCATTGATCGTTACGTTTCTTGGAAGGAATGCTCTGATCCAAGCTTGAGTAACATTGATATTGGAGTTTGGATTCAAATAGAATTGTTGAGCAGTACCTGTAGCATCTTCAAACACTTCACCAGTCAATAATAATTTACCTTTGTATTTTACCGTGATCTGAGGAGAGATGAAAGAGGAACCTTGAAGTACATATTCATACGATTCGTCTGTTGCTGGCGTAAGGATATCCAAATACATGCCTACTGAATCATTGTAATAACGATTGTCTGAATAATTTTCCGCTGCATAAGCTGCTAGGATCGGCTTTTGTTTATTCATTGTGGAATCGTAACGAGCTTTTTCTTTTGCATAATCCCAACCATCATCAATGGTATCATTCTTCATACATGAAGTGATACTGATAACTCCCAACAAAGCAATGATTAATAGTCTAAAGTTTTTCATAAAATGTTATAAGTATTGTGAATATTAAAGGAGATAACGCATAATCGTATCAATGTGCTACACCTAATCTGTTAAAATTATAAAATATTTAACATTTGCTTTATACTTATATAGTTAAATTTTCTTTGGGTCACCTTGAAATCACGGTCTAAAAAGAGACTGGTTGGGAATGTTGGCTTTTTCGAATCCTGCATCAATAAACGAAACAACTGATGGTATTGACCTGTTTTTTTTACGGTTTGGGGGTTTGTATAAAGTACCCCATCGAAGTAAATACTGTCCAGAGATTCGGCATCCATTTCTACTGCATAATAGTGTTCATTGAGCTTTTGAATCACTTTCGGATCCTTAAACGTTTCTCTTTGCATTTTTTTGCAATAGCTGCACCATTCCGTATGGAAAAATAAAAATACCGGTTTAGGGTTCCTTTCGAGCGAATCGCTGAGCTGCTCGAAAGGAATCCAGTTGATGGCTTCTTTGGTCAAAGGCTGCGCCTTAATTTCCCAAGAAATCAAGCCGATGAATAATATGCCTATTTGTAACAGTTTCATTAGTGAAAATGTCCTAATTTTATTCCAAATGTAAATGTCCTTGGACGGGATGGTCCATAGATATATTGGGAGTCACGGAGTGCGCCGGTATCAAAATCCTTTTGGAAAGCGTTGAAAATATTCTGGACCCCACCAAAAAGTTCGATACTGAATTCTTTCTTCACGGAAAATGTATAGCCAATCCGGGTATTGATCTCATAAAAATCATTCGCCTCCTTCAACAGCATCTTTTCGGGCTCAACCAGGTGCGGAACGATCATTTTTCCGGTATATACGGAAGTGAGGTCTAAACTCAATGCTTCTAATGGTTTCCAGTTGGCATTTAGGTAACCATAGATATTGGGTGTGCGGACGAACCGCTTACTGCTTACATTTTCATTGGCAGTTGGTCCCTCGAACAAAAGCTGTGCTTCCTTAAATTCTGAACGTTGAATCGTTCCTCCCGCCTGAAAGCTGTACCTCGAAGAAGGGGCAATATTCAGCTCTAGGTTGGATCCATAGACACGCGCTCCTGTTCCATTTCGCATCTCTTCGATGATCAGGTTCTCCTCTTCAGAGGTCATGATGGTGGTGAATGGATTGTTCAATTGGGTGAGGAATCCTTCTACCAAGAGGCTGGTCTGGGTAGTTCCGAAGTTCTTCGTGAAATTCAACGATCCGGTATATGCGTTGGAATATTCGGTTTCCAAGTTCTCACCGATCAGCACGAATACCTGTTGTCCGCCTACCGAGGTGACATGCATATCTTCATTGAAAGCTTGTGGAGCACGGAATCCGCGGGCAAAACCTCCTCGGAATTGCAGGTAATCGGTAATGTCATACAATAAGGTCACCCTTGGGCTGAAAGTGCCAAAGCTTTCGGAGGAGTTTCGTTGATGACCTGCCAATTCATAGTTTCCATCTACATAGGTATAATCGTACCGGGCGCCCAATAGGGATTTCAGATTATCCAAGATGTTCCATTCGTACTGCACATAGCTACCTAGGCCATGGGTCTTCTGATCGATCAGACGTTGGTAACCGGGAATATTATCTTTGGTGCGGTTGCTATTGAATTCGACACCGGCAGTCAAAACATCCTTTTCGAATGTATAGGTATACTGCGAGCCGGCTACCATGGCAAAATCATCCGTATCTCCATAGGAATTGGAGGCCAAAAGGCTATCCTGTTTGGTTCTGCCGCCACCTAAACCACCGTAAAAGCTTTCCCGGTTGGTGAATTGCGCAGAAGAATATAGGGAGATTTTATGTTTGTAATCTTTGGAATAATGGTCATAGGTCAATCCGCCGATAAAGGAATTTGTGCGCAATTGTTCGGTTACATCCGTAAAATGGGGCGCGAGATCCAATCGGTCGCCACCACGTCTGAACTCATTGAGCACACTGAGGTCCAAGGTGATCCGGTCGAAATCGGAGGGTTTGTAAAAAGCCTTGGAGCCGAAGGTGAGGTTCTTCAATTTGGTCATTTCGGAGAAACCATCGTTATTGGCATCATAGGCTTCCCGGTTTCTATGCATCCCATAGAAGGTGACGCCTGTTTGCAGGTCATTATCTACGTAGGAGCTGTTGAAATCCAAGCTATGGTCCCAGGCTTTTCCCCCGATCAGGGAATTGGTGGTTTTCAGTTGCCAATCGTTTTCAACCGGGTCTTTGGTGATGATGTTAATGGTTCCGGCAATGGCATTCGCGCCAAATAGGGCAGAACCTCCTGAACGGACTACCTCGATGCGGTCGATCATGCTGGTAGGGATCTGATCCAGGCCATAGACACTGTTCAGGGCACTGAAAACGGCGCGGCTATTGATCAGGATCTGGGAGTAGGCGCCTTCCATGCCGTTCAATCGAACTTGTGTAAATCCACAGTTCTGGCAGTTGTTCTCCACGCGAACTCCGGGTTGGTAGTTCAGCGTTTCGGACATCGCGACCGACTGGGTGGCATTGAATAATTTGGGGCTCAGCACATTGACAATCACCGGTGCTTTCTTGCGCTCCATGCCGTATCGGGAGGCACTTACTACGACCTCACTCAGGTTGAGGTTGTCTTCCTGCAGGGTGATGTTCAAGGGATTGTTCCTATCGGCTGCGGTCAGTTGTTTTTTGATGGTTTGAAAACCGATTGCGCGGATACTGATGCTTTTTATGGGCGTTTTACCTTCTTCCAGGATGAACTGTCCTAAGCTATCGGTGGATGTTCCTTGGTTGGATCCATCTACCTGTACGGTAGCATTGGCAATGGGTTCATCTTTTGGATTACTGATGGTTCCACGAATTTGTGCGTATAGGTTTGTTTGGCCCAAATAACATAGGGCTATTATCAGGCTTAACCTGAAAAAAATAGATTTCATAGTAAAATTTAGCAATGATCAATAAGGTATGGCCTGGGATTAAGCAGGCGACATACAAATACAATAAGGACCATGAAAATTTGATTTCATGGTTGGAATAAGATTATGCTAAATGGGTAGGAGGGTCTCTTCCGGTGTTGAAAGAGATGTATTGTTTGATTTCCGCGAAGGTTTTCTCCGCGAAATGGATTTCTGTAAGGACTTGTTGGATAGGAGCGGTGTAAGTTTGCGACTCCCAGTTTAGGTAACTGCCCTGGAAAACAATGTCCAGGTATTTGATTTCATCATCGGAGTGGTGTTGGTGATGTTTTTTTTCGCCAAGATCGTAAGGGTGGATGTGGGTGACAATCTCTCCGGTGGAGGTGACCTCTTTGTGCATAAAGACAATTCCGCTGATGATGATGCCGCAGATCCAGAAGAAGAGGAAATGGGCGATTATTAGGCGGTATGGATGTATTTTATGCATGCAGATGTGAAATCTGGGATAAATTTAGGGAATTTTTTCCGTGATTGGGAGATTTTTGCATCATTGCGAGGTGTTTTACGTCATTGCGAGGTGTTTTACGTCATTGGGAGGTTTTTTACGTCATTGCGAGGAACGAAGCAATCTTCCCGCATGTCATGCTGAGCGAAGTCGAAGCATCTACGTATGGTACCCGAACAGATCCTTCGACTTCGCTCAGGATGACACTTAAAGAAAGGATGACACTTAAAGAAAGATTGCTTCGTCGTGCCTCCTCGCAATGACGCGTTGTTGTCATGACGCGTTGTTGTCATGACGCGATGTTGTCAATGACGTAATATTGTCAATGACTCCTAACCCTTACACCAACTTATTATTCTCATCCGGGAAAATAACAGTTGGTTTAAAAGTTTTGGCTTCTTCGCGATCAATAGTCGCATAAGAAATCACGATCACAATATCACCAACCTGCACCAAACGAGCTGCAGCGCCATTCAAACAAAGAATTCCGGATCCACGTTCGCCAGGAATGACATAGGTTTCCAATCTGGCGCCGTTATTATTATTTACAATTTGTACTTTTTCTCCAACGATCAAGTCTGCCGCATCAATCAAATCTTCATCAATGGTGATGCTTCCAACATAATTCAACTCCGCTTGTGTAACACGAGCGCGGTGAATTTTCGATTTCATTACTTCAATAAACATAATGCAAAGTTAGGGTTTTCCCGTGTAATAGCTTTGTAAATTAATCAAGTGCTAATAAACAAATATTCTACGCTAAAATAATATTATCAATCAAACGCACATTTTCCACCCAGGCCGTAATCAAGGCAACATACTCTTTTCCGGCTTCAATTTCCGATACCGGTTCCAAGCTACTGGATTCACAGATCGCCAAATACTCCAACGTAACAGCCGGGTTCTCCGCAATCATCACCTTGCTATCTACCAATAATTCCGCTACTGATCGCTTCTTGATATTCGCCTTGATAAATCGCAATACCTTAGACAAAGTCAATGCATCCGCTTTCCCTTGTTCCGACAATCTTGCATTTCTAGAGCTTAATGCCAATCCTTCTTCACTACGCACCGTAGGGCAGATCAACAAATGGATAGGCAGCTCCTTAATATCGATCATCCGCTGGATCACCATCACCTGCTGGAAGTCTTTTTGCCCAAAACAAGCCTGGTCAGGTTCTACCAAAGAAAACAACTTGTAGACTATTTGTGTAACACCTTGGAAATGCCCAGGCCTATGCTCCCCTTCCCAGATCTTATCCAGATTGCCAAGATCAATATGCCACTCCGGATCGTTTTCAGGATACATCTCTTCCACCGATGGAAGGAAGAGGATATCACAATCTACCGACTCCAATAAAGCGATGTCCTTTTCAATAGGGCGAGGATAATTTTCCAGATCCTTTGGGTCATTGAATTGGGTTGGATTCACAAAAATGCTACAAACGATGATATCTGTCCTTGGTTTTGCGTATTCGATGAGGGATAAATGACCCTCATGCAAGGCGCCCATGGTGGGTACCAATGTTATTGTTTTTTCTTCTTGGCGGATATCTTGCAAAGCAGCTTGCAACTCCCCCTTTGTACGAAATATTTTCACGGCGGAAATTTAAAATTAGGTGCAAAAATGAGGAATAATCTTTAAATTATAAAACGATGATTTTTAATCAATTGTAAAATTGATAAATTATGTGTATCTTTGTAGACCGATTTTACTATTCAATAAATAAAAAAACAGTTGGAGATGGCAAAAACGAAAATCTTGTTTATTACCCATGAAATGTCGCCTTTCCTTGAATTAAGTAAAATTTCTGAAATAACACGCCAGTTACCACATGCAATGCAGGAAAAAGGATTCGAAATTCGGATTCTAATGCCTCGTTTTGGTAACATTAATGAGCGCAGAAATCGTCTTCATGAAGTGATAAGGTTGTCGGGAATGAACATTGTGGTGGACAATAATGATAATCCGCTAATTATTAAGGTAGCATCCTTGCCGGCAGCAAGAATGCAGGTTTACTTCTTAGATAATGAGGAGTATTTTCAGCGGAAGAAGGTTTTTCGTGATGAGCAAGGGAAATTCTTTGATGACAATAACGAACGTTCCTTGTTCTTCTGTAAAGGAGCTTTGGAAACTGTCAAGAAATTAGGTTGGTCACCGGATGTGGTACATTGCCACGGATGGTTTACCGCGATGGTACCGGCTTACCTAAAAACTGTATACCAAAACGATCCTACATTCAAGGATGCTAAGGTTTTCTATTCCCTTTACAAAGAGGATTTTGAGAACGCAAGCCTTGGAACGAAGTATGCTGAAATGGCTAGCCAATCAGATATCGCCGCTGATCAAGTGAAGGATTACGCATCCGGATCTTACGTGGATATCTGCAAAGGCGCACTTTCTTTCACGGATGTCGCTATCAAATGCGATGCTGACATCAACCCTGAAATTACCGCGTACATCCAAGAACATAATATTCGTACATTCGAACCGACTTCTGATGAAGATTACGAAGCATTCGGCGAATTATATGACGAGTTTGTAAACGAAGAAGTCTCAGCTTAGTAGAGTATAAAGTATTGAGTATTTAGTATTTAGACCTATGCGGGCTGTCAAAAGCAAGTATAGGTCTATTTATTAAATACTTTTTTAATGCGGTATCCATTTCTCGAGATAAAAAATCTCTTTTTATCTTTAATGTGGCATATTCAAACTATAAAAAGTCATAATGCAAACAAACTATACAGAGTCTTAATACTAACTACTAAATACTAAATACTAAACCATGATACGCGTAGGTTTTGGGTTTGATGTACACCAAATGAAAGAAGGACATCCATTTGTGGTAGGAGGAGTGACGTTGGATCATCATGCTGGGGCATTTGGGCATTCGGATGCGGATGTGTTGGCTCATGCGATCTGCGACGCTATTTTGGGTGCTGCAAATCTAGAGGATATTGGCTATCATTTCCCGAATACCGATGATAAATGGAAAGGTGCGAATAGTTTGGACCTTTTACGCCATTGTATTCAATTGATCAAGGATAAAGGATATTCTTTGGGAAATATTGATGCGATGTTATGTTTAGAGGCACCGAAGATCAAGCCTTATATTCCAGAAATGAAAAAGAACATTGCGGAAGCTGCGGGCATTACAGTAGAGGATATCTCTATTAAGGCTACCACCAATGAGAAGATGGGATTTATTGGCCGTGAAGAGGGCGTGGTGGCTTATGCGGTCTGCCTTTTGGAAAAATAATTGATAACAAGGATGACGGCAAACAATGCCAATAATCCACCAAGATAAAATGGAGCGCCTGGGAGATACACCGAGGCGTTCTTTTTTGTAAAAAAGGAGAAGAGGCTGGTCATCAGGATAGGGCCAATTATGGCCGTTAGGCTGATCACACAGGTCAATCCACCTTGAATCTGGCCTTGCTCATTGGCCGGTGTCTGGTTAGAGATGGAACTCTGTATGGCCGGTCCGGCAATTCCTGCAAATACATAAAAGAAACTGGCCACATACAGCCAAGCGGAGGTAGGGGCTAAACCCATCGCGATCAATGATCCTGCATTCAGGAGCAAGCCGATGATGATGCTCTTGGCAATCCCTAATTTGGGGATAATGATCCGGATCAATCCTGCTTGCACGATCGTAAGCAACACCCCAATAAAACCCAAAGAATAGCCTACCATACGTTCGTTCCATTGGAATTTCTCCATCGTAAAATAAGACCAGGTACTCTGTACGGCATGCGCCGCTACGTTGATCAGAAAGATGCAGATAACCAAGGTCTGGATCTGGGGATATTTTCCGATATGCCGGAAACTCCCGATTGGATTGGCATTGATCCATCTGAAGTTCCGTCGGTTTTCTTTATTTAAGGATTCTGGCACTACAAAATACCCGTATACAAAATTCAGGAAGGATAGACCAGCAGCGGCAAAGAAAGGTACGCGAGGTCCATAATGCCCCAGGATACCGCCCAGGACAGGCCCAATGATAAATCCTAATCCAAAAGCGGCACCCAATAGGCCGAAATTCTGGGCTTTGTTCTTCTTCGTGCTCACATCAGCTATGTATGCTGCAGCCACCGTATGGCTAGCGCCGGTAATACCAGCTACAATTCGTCCAACAAATAACCAGAAAATACTAGGAGCCCAGCCGATCAATAGGTAGTTCACAGCGAAACCGAACAAGGAGCAAAGCAGGACTGGTCTTCGGCCAAAATGATCACTCAAATTTCCAAGGATGGCCGCAAAGAAAAATTGCATGAAGGCATAACAGAAAGTCAGCCAACCCCCATACGAAGATGCCTGGCTTAAGTCGCCATGTATCAATTCTTTGATCAATGCTGGCATCACTGGAATGATGATACCCAATCCTATCGAATCTAAAACTACGGTGATGAAAATGAATAGTAAGCCAGCTTGTGATTTATTGTTGGGCATATATACTAAGGTAAAAGAAAATTATGGTATTTTTGTAGCGTTCAACAAACAATTGGCACACTTACTGATATTATGCATTTCATGGTTATCCAGTTTAAGTGGGTAATTGATTATTCATTACTATAACAAATGAAGAGAGAATCACAAAGTAGCAAACTTACCGAAGAGGATGTAAAAAGATATACACGGAATTATTGGAAATTTCTGTTGGGAATGATCGCTTTTGTAGCGTTGTTTTTAGTGAGTGTAAGGGTCGGTTTGTTTGGTAAATTGCCAACATTCAAGGATCTTGAAAATCCCAAAAGTAACCTTGCTTCCGAAATTATTACTGATGATAACCGCGTTTTGGGAACCTATTATGTCCATAACCGGTCTAACGTCAAATACAGTGAATTATCACCCTTCCTCGTGGAGGCTTTGGTTTCCACTGAAGATAAACGTTTCTACGAACACTCAGGTATTGACTATTCCAGAACTTTTTCAACGGTACTTTTAACCCTTGGCGGAAACAAGCAAGGGGGTAGTACCATTACCCAACAGTTGGCGCTGAACCTATTCGGAGAATCCAGAGCACGCAATCCGATCAAACGTATTATGCAGAAGTTGCAGGAATGGATTACCGCTGTACGCTTGGAACGTAACTATACCAAGGAAGAGATCATCATGATGTATTTCAATACAGTAGATTTCGGAGCTTACAATACCTATGGTATCAAATCGGGAGCAAGAACCTATTTCAATACGACTCCAGATAAATTAACGGCAGATCAAGCTGCGGTCTTGGTGCAGATGTTAAAGGGTACTTCCATGTATTCGCCAGTATCGAATCCAGAAAAGGCTTTAGCACGTCGTAATCTGGTTTTACAGAATATGCGCGATCAGAATTTCATCAGCAGTGAGGAGTTCGAGAAGAGCAAGGAAAAGCCTTTGGGTATCAAGTTGACCAAAGCCAATTATGGTGATGGATTGGCTCCATATTTCCGTGCGGTATTGAAGGAAGAGATCAAAAAAGAATTCCAACGTTTGGCGATTACCAAACCTGATGGAACACCATATGACCTGGATCGCGATGGATTGAAAATCTATACACCGATCAACTATAAAATGCAGCAATATGCGGAAGAGGCGCAGAAAGAGTGGATGAAGAAGCTGCAGAATGAATTTGATAAGCAATGGCGCCGTCGTAATGCCTTCACCGGAAAGAATGCCAACCTTTTGGTTACCGGAATGAAGCGGTCGGATAGATGGCATACCTTGAAATCAGAAGGGATGTCGGAAAAGGATATCCGTAAGGAATTTGACAAGAAAGTAAAGATGAACCTCTTTACCTGGAGGGGAAATATTGATACCATGATGACGCCGATGGACTCCATCAAGTACACAAAATTGTTCTTGCGGAATGCGATGATGTCCATGGAGCCTCATACCGGCTACATCAAAGCTTGGGTTGGAGGTATCAATTTTGAACATTTCAAATACGATCAGGTACGCCTTGGTACCCGTCAGGTAGGATCTACGGCAAAACCATTTGTCTATGCTTACGCCATCGATAATGGTTATGGCCCATGTGTTTCCATTCCGAACCACATGAGAACTTATGGCGATTGGACACCAAAGGGAACCGTACAGGGAGGTGATCCTATAACCTTAAAAAATGCGATCAAATATTCCCAGAACTATGCGTCTGCTTATTTGATCTCCGAAGTGGGAGCATCATCTGTAGCCGATCTGACAAAAAGAATGGGTGTGAACTCCAATATTCCGAATAACCTTTCCATTGCATTGGGATCTTATGATGCATCCTTATTTGACATGGTAGGAGCCTATTCTGCTTTCGTAAATCAAGGTACTTGGGTAGAACCAACAATGATCTTACGAATTGAGGATAAAAATGGTGCTCCGATCTATGAAAAGGCACCTAAAGTATCCAAAGCATTGAACAGTGAAACGGCTTACGCCATGGTGGATATGCTGAAAGGTGTAGTGGATGGTGGTACAGGTAGTCGATTACGTTGGGATCCAAACTTCGGTGGATTGAAGAATCCAATTGGTGGTAAAACGGGTACAACGAACGATAACTCGGATGCTTGGTTCATCGGTATCACGCCAGAATTGGTGACCGGTGTTTGGACAGGTGCTGAGGATCGTGGTATCAGTTTCAGCAGTATGCAATATGGCCAGGGTGCGGCAGCAGCGATGCCGGTATTCGGCTTGTACATGCGGAAAGTTTATGCCGATAAAGGGCTAAACTACACCCAGGAGGATTTCCCGCCTCCAGCAGGTGGAATCACCAGATTTGAAATGAATTGTTCTAACTTTTCCCAATATTATGGACGTGATCCAAACCAATCGAACGGCAGTACAGAACTGATGGATGACGATCGGTTAGGATTTTAGGCATATCCTTAATGGAGTTTGATTATAAGAAAGAATTAGGAAAAATCCCCCATAAACCAGGTGTCTACCAGTATTTTGATAAGGAAGACACCCTGATTTATGTTGGTAAGGCCAAGGACCTTAGGAATAGGGTCAGTTCTTATTTTGTCAACACCCAACAACTCAATAGCAAAACCAAAGTTCTTGTCCGAAAAATCAATCGGATCGCCTTTACCATTGTAGATACGGAGATCGATGCCTGGTTATTGGAAAATAACCTCATCAAAAAGCATCAGCCACGCTACAATGTCATGCTGAAGGATGATAAGACTTATCCTTGGATTGTCATCAAGAACGAACGATTTCCCCGTGTTTTCTGGACCCGTAGATACATCAAGGATGGTTCCAGGTATTTTGGGCCTTATGCCTCTGTGGGCATGATGCACATCGTATTGGATATGATCCGGGAGCTCTTTCCCCTTCGCACCTGTAACCTCAGCCTGACCGAAGAGAACATTGCCAAAGGCAAGTTCAAGGTCTGTTTGGAATACCAGATCGGAAATTGTAAGGGACCATGCGAAGGCTATCAATCCGAAGAAGACTATGATCAGAACCTTTCTGATATCAAGGATATCCTGAACGGGAAGATCAGTATGGTGACCAACCGTCTTAAAGAGCAGATGCAGGAGGCAGTGCAGGGCATGGATTTCGAAAGGGCGCATAAACTGAAGATCAAACTCGATAAGCTCGATAATTACCAAAGCAAATCGACCGTTGTCAATTCTTCCATCAGCAATGTGGATGTGTTCAGCATCGCATCAGAAAGTAATTATGCTTTTGTCAACTTCCTTAGGGTGGTTAATGGGGTAATCATTCAGACCCAAACCGTGGAGCTGAAAAAGAGACTCGATGAGACCGATGCGGAATTATTGGCGATTGCCATTCCGGAGATCAGGTCCAGGTATAGTAGTCTCTCCCGAGAGATCATTGTGCCATTTGAATTGGATATCGAAGGCAATGAACAGATCAAGTTTGTGGTTCCAAAATTGGGCGAGAAACGGAAATTATTGGATCTGTCCCTTAAAAACGTAGCCTATTTCAAGAAAGAAAGATTACTTCAATACGAAAAACTCAATCCTGAGGTAAAAGTTGAAAGGGTATTGACCCAAATGCAGAAGGACCTTCGCTTGCCGGTTCTCCCGCGGCATATCGAATGTTTTGATAACTCGAACATACAAGGAAACTATCCTGTTTCTGCTATTGTGGTGTTCAAGGATGCGAAACCTTCCAAAAAAGATTATCGTCATTTCAACGTGAAAACGGTGGAAGGTCCGAATGACTTTGCAACGATGGAGGAGGCTGTTTTCCGTCGCTACAGGAGGTTATTGGATGAAGACCAGAGCTTACCTCAATTGATCATTATTGATGGTGGCAAGGGGCAATTGGGCGCCGCATTGAAGAGTTTAAAGCTTCTTGGGATCGAGAAGAAAGTGACTGTGATCGGGATTGCCAAACGATTGGAAGAATTGTATTATCCGGGCGATCAATATCCCCTTTATTTGGATAAAAAGTCCGAAACCCTGAAGATCATTCAGCACCTACGGGATGAGGCGCATCGTTTCGGTATTACCTTTCATAGAAACCAACGAAGTCGGAAGACCTTTGTTTCGGAATTGGACAATATTCCCGGTATAGGAAAAGTGACGGTTCAGAAATTGTTGACCAGCTTCCGTTCTGTAAAGAAAATAAAGGAAGCGACGGATGAGGAACTAAAAAAAGTGCTTAATCTGAAACAGATACAAGCACTTCGTCAATATTTTTCAGCGCAATAATAATTCCTGCGCCTTAATTATAGTTGGCGAATTATAAGAACCCCAGTTCTAATTTAGCCTCTTCGCTCATCATATCCTTGGTCCAAGGTGGATCAAAAGTAAGTTCTACGATAGCTTCTTCAATTCCTTCGATCGCTGCCACCTTTTGTTGAACCTCATTCATCAATTCCCCCGCTACAGGGCATCCGGGAGCTGTAAGCGTCATAACAATTTTAGCCTGCTTATTCTCCTTCGTAATAATCTCGTATACCAATCCCAAGTCCAGGATATTTGCCGGTTTCAATTCCGGGTCGTATACTGTTGCCAATGCCTCTTCTATCTGTGGGGCAAGCCCCAATCTATCCATTACGATGATATTCATGTTGATTTCTTTAAATTTTCGTGCGCTGCTCTTTAATTACCTCTTGGTATATATGCTCCAATTGGTTCATCACCAGCGTCTGTTCATAATGTTTCAGGAAGGTATCCCTGCAGTTCATCTTCATGATCTCCTTTTTATCAACCGGAATAGCTTGCCACTCTGCTAAGGTCTGGATGATCTGAGGGTGATTATGCGGATCGAATAACATTCCTGTATACAAAGGTACAACCATTTCATTTAATATGCCAATATTGCTGGCCAGAACAGGCACGCCAAGGGCATAAGCTTCCAGGACTGCCAAAGGCATGGATTCATAACACACCGACGGTACGATTACCGCTGATGCGCCAGCCATATGGTTACTGATCATCTGCTTATCCTGAAATCCAAAATAATGGATATTCGGATGGCTATTCGCTATTTTTTCTACCTCTTCCTGTAAGGGGCCCGTCCCAAAGATCTTTAATTCATGGTTGGATGCGGTCCAGGCATGTAATAAGGGTAAGATCCCTTTTTCTTCGGATAATCTTCCTACATAAACAAAAGCCTGACTTTGGATAATCTCGGTAGGAGCGACTTCCTTTACAAAATTTGGTTTCACCACGAAATTCTTGATGGGAACCTCAAAGGTCGATCGATGAAATAGATTTTTAGCGAATTCCGATAAGGCGATAAAACGATCTATTTTTTTGAAAGTTCCTCGTTTTCGATGAATCCAATAGGTAAACGCCGTCCAAAAGGTTTTGATATAGGAGTTCTCCAAGGCTTTTTTCCGAACAGCTTGCCAAGGGAATTTCTGGGTAATGGAATCCAAAAAGAGGTTTCCATCATGGAAAAGCGTAGCTGATGGACATAACAACCTAAAGTTATGCAGGGTCATGACCATCGGGATTCCTAATTTTTTGATATGCAATATGAACAATGGCCCCAAGGCATAGTGCATATTATGAATATGAATGATATCTGGTCTGAAATGTTTGATGCGTGTTTCCAAGCGATTAGCTTCTTTCCAATTTAATGGATAGCTCAGGTACTGCAGATAACCTGCCAAACCCTTTACATTTTTCACTGTAAAAAGTTCAACCTCATGCTTTTGGAGCAATGCTTCTATTTCCTGCTTTACAACGAAATCCTCGCCACCTATATGTTGATATTCGTTATGAATAATTAAGATTCGCATCCTGTGGATATAATTTACGCAATTTACATAGACTAAGCTGAATATTCAAATAGGCTATTCCATGCTATTCATGTTAAATGCTTATCTTTGTAACAATTTTTTAATAAGTATGTTTGAACAGAATCCCTACAGCAAACTCATCTCCAGTTATATTCAACGCGCCGAATTTCCGGCAGATCCAGCAGACCTCTACGACCCCATCCGATATATCCTTTCCCTAGCCGGAAAACGAATTCGTCCGATGTTGGTATTGATGTCGTCCAATATGTTCGGATTCAAGGATTTAACGCTTGCCTTGCCAGCATCGGCAGCCATTGAATATTTCCATAATTTCTCCTTGATCCACGATGATATCATGGACAAGGCGCCATTGAGAAGGGGTAAGGATACGGTTCATCAAAAATGGAACGATAATGTGGCTATTCTATCTGGTGATGCCTTGTTGGTCAAAGCCTATCAGGAATTGGGAAAATCCCCTGCGGACAAGATCCCAGCTTTGTTGGAGGTATTCAACAAAGTGGCGTTGGAGGTCTGCGAAGGCCAACAGATGGACATGGATTTTGAGAAAAGAACTTCCGTTAGGGAAGAGGAATACATACAAATGATCAAGCTGAAAACCTCTGTGCTACTGGGAGGCGCTTTGCAGATGGGGGCAATCCTGGCTTCAGCATCCAAGGAACAACAGCAAAAAATCTATGACTTTGGGGTAAACCTGGGCATTGCTTTTCAATTACAGGATGACTATTTGGATGTCTATGGAGATCCATCCAGCTTTGGAAAACAGGTTGGGGGAGATATTTTAAGCGATAAAAAAACAATCCTTCATATTCGTACGCAACAGCTATCGGAAGGGGCTGATTTATTGGAATTCAATGATTTAGTTTCTGCCCAAGAAATCACGAAGGAAGAGAAGGTGGGGCGGATGAAAAACTTATATGCAAAATATAACATTGATCAATACGCAGAAGAGGTAAAACAGCGTTATATGCATTTAGCTTATGCTCAACTCGAATCATTAGACATTGATCCGGAAAGCAAGCAGGAGATGTTTGTTCTGGCGGATATTCTCATGCATAGAGCGAAGTAAATTATGTTTTTTGTGTAGTTTTTTATATTTTGGTAATATAAGTGGATTGTATATAAATGGAGCCTTTAAAAATAACCATATTTCAAGCCTATCTTTTTTGGGAGAACGTGGATAAGAACCTGCAGAATCTTGGCTTAAGGTTGTCTGCGTTGCGCGAAAAGACAGATTTGATCATACTTCCGGAGATGTTCAATACGGGTTTCACCACCAATGTGGAGAAATGCGCAGAAACGATGTCCGGAAAAACCATGCATTGGCTTTTTGAGACCTCTCAGAAGTTCCAGTGTGTAGTGGCTGGTTCATTGATTATTGAAGAAGGTGGAAAATATTATAACCGCTTTGTATGGATGTCGCCGGATGGCAGTTTTGTACATTACGATAAAAGGCATCTATTCAGCATGGCCAATGAAGATAAAGTCTTTACGGCTGGTGATTCTCGAATTATCTTCCAATTGAAGGGTTGGAAAATCTGTCCGATGATCTGTTACGACCTGCGATTCCCAACCTGGTCGAGAAATCAAGGCGCTTCTTATGATCTATTGGTTTACACAGCCAGCTGGCCAGACAAACGTTCTGCACATTGGAGAGCATTGATTCCTGCGCGTGCTATCGAGAATCAGGCCTTTGTGATCGGTGTGAATAGGGTAGGACATGATGGGAAGGAAGTCTATTACTCCGGCGGATCTATGTGTATTTCTCCAAATGGGGATGTCGTTTATTACAAGCCAGAGGATGAAGACCTCTATACCTTTACATTAAATCCAAAGGATCTCGAAGAAAACCGAAATAGCTTTCCATTCTTGGACGATCAAGATGAATTTAAATTATTATAGTTTAATCCTGGTAGGGACGGTTTAGGATAGCTTGTTGAATAACAGCCTGTCTAAGATCGAAGTGTTCGTTTTTGTCCAATTCCTCTACCTGAACAGGTTCTAATCTTTTCAACTTACCTTTTAGGTTTTCATTCCTGCGCTGTTGGTTTTGGGTTTGCAGCCTTTTTACTTCATCAGGAAGTTCTGATGCTGGTTCAGGCTTACTTTCTTCCCTAATAACTGGTGCAGGTCTTCTTTCCTCTCTGATAACCGGCGCTGGACGTCGTTCTGGCTGCTTTTTTTGTTCGAATTCAGGATAATCTGTTACAGTCTGATGCTTGCGCTTTAACTCTTCCAAACGTTTTTTTGCTTTTGCTTGTTCCTCTTTATAAGACTGATAAATCTTATAAATGATACCGGCAACCACCAATAGAACTATACCAAAAGGATTCTCCATAGGCTAAATATACTCATTTTTGAATGCTAATCCATTGTTGTCCATAAAAAAATTTGCTTTTACCTATTTTTATTTTATTATTGCAATGTTAACTTGTTACCTTATTAACCTTTTTTCACAATGATTAGCAATACACTGTATGCTGATGAATTCTATTCCTTTCTAACGGGTAGAGTATCAACAGCAATTGGCCGAAGATTACAACGTAACTTCAAGGAGAGCGGATTAAACATTACTGCAGAACAATGGAGTATCCTCTATTTTCTATGGGATGCAGAGGGATTGAGCCAACAGGAAATTGCGCGTCTTACCTTTAGGGATAAACCTTCCGTATCCAGGTTGATCTCTAATCTTGAAAAACAGAAGATCCTGGTAAGGGTGAACAGCAGTGGAGATAAGCGGACCAACCAGATTTATTTAACTGCATTGGGCCATAAGATCAAAGATAAGTGTATGCTACAAGCAGAAAAAACTATCTCTGAGGCGATGTCTGGTGTCGATAAGAAATCGATGCAACAGGCTCAAGAACTCTTAGAGATAGTTTTTAACAATCTGAAGTAATCAGCAATATGATGTTAGTCGAATACTTCCGGAGCGAAGTCGCTACGGCTATTCACTAATTTTCCGGTAGATTTAAAGTAAATATCCTGGAAACTCAAAGTCGTCTGGTTATCCACTTTACGGAAGAACTTCTCTGCAGAAACATCCTCCAATGTTTTGAAACCACATGCTTCCATGATCTCTACAGTTGCGCGTAGGGTGTTTCTATGGAATTGGGCAACACGTACATATTTATCATCCACGTTCAATCCTTTGTAAAGGTGAGGCTGTTGTGTTGCCACCCCAACCGGACAAACGTCCTCATTACATTTCAGGGCTTGGATACATCCCAATGCGAACATCATTCCACGCGCTGAGTAACAAGCATCAGCACCCAAAGCAATAACTTTCAGGATATCAAACCCCGTAACGATACGGCTGGATACAATGATCTTGATGTGTTTCTTCAATCCAAAGTTGATCAAGGTCGTGGTTACAAAGGCTAATGCATCATACAATGGCATACCTAAGTTATCGGTAAACTCCAATGGTGCCGCACCGGTACCACCCTCCGAGCCATCCACCGAGATAAAGTCTGGCATGATCTGCGTTTCTTGCATCGCCTGACAGATATCAATAAACTCCTGTTTATCTCCGATACATAGTTTGAAACCAACCGGTTTACCATCCGATAGATCACGTAATTGTTGGATGAAGTTCATCATGCCTACGGCAGAATTGAATGCGGAGTGCGCAGGAGGCGACATTACATCCGTTCCAGGTACTACGTGACGAATAGCAGCAACCTCTGGGGTGTTCTTAGCCGCAGGAAGAATACCTCCATGACCAGGTTTTGCACCTTGAGAAAGCTTCAATTCGATCATCTTCACATATGGACGGGTAGATTTTTCGCGGAATAGGTTTGGTTCAAAATAACCATTTTCATCCCTACATCCGAAATAACCTGTACCTACTTGCCAGATTAGATCCCCACCACTGATGTGGTATTGGCTGATACCCCCTTCGCCGGTATTATGGGCAAAATTCTGTAGGGCAGCACCCTTATTTAAAGCGGTGATGGCCGTGCGGCTCAACGCACCGTAACTCATCGCTGAGATGTTGAATACACTTAAACTATATGGTTGTTTACAGGCACTGTTCCCCACCATGGTACGAAGGTTATGGTCATCGATATGTACCGGGAAGATACTGTGCGCTGCCCATTCGTTTCCGATGGTTTGTGGGTCGGTCTGCATACCGAAAGCAACGGTTTCACGTTGGTTCTTCGCACGTTGGTAAACGATACTTCTTTGGCGTCTGTTGAATGGACGACCATCGGTATCCGATTCCCAGAAATACTGACGTAATTCCGGACGGATAGACTCCAAGAAATAACGGAAATAACCAACCAACGGGTAATTGCGCAAAATCGCGTGGCTTGTTTGAAAGCTGTGATATACCGCGACGATCAATAAAGGCATTGGGATCAGTAACAACCAGAACCATCTTGGTGTAAAGATTAGACCAAAAGAGATGATAATCAAATTGATGACGATCATGATACCGAGAATGAGATTTCTTACAGGCATGATGCTTATAATTTTGCTTATTTTAATTCTTTAATTAAGATGCAAAATTAGGATTTACTTGCTGATAAAAAAAGAATTAATCCCGTCCGAGAAGATTTAGTGAATTATTAATTTTCTCCGTCCTTCGCTCTTGTTTTTGTAATAAGGTCGGATATTTTTTGGTAAATAAGTTGCCAATCAGGATTGCTACTGATAAACTGCAAATGCTTCTGCATCGTAGTTTTGTCATTTCGAATGGCAGGGCCCGTCTGAACCTGCTCAGGAAGGTGATTTTGGACCTTCGTAGCGGTTTCTGATATGATGGGACGAATCAGATCGAAAGGTAATTGATGGCTTGCTAAAAGCTCATAGGCCACCTGAAATAAGGCATTGGAAAAGTTGTTCGCAAAGACCGCCGAAACGTGGATTGCCAAGCGCTGTTCGCTGCTGCAAGGAAATACCTCAGCAGATATTTCTGTAACAAAATCCATTAATTGCTGCTGTATTTCGGCTGTTGATCCTTCTATTCCGAAGGGTACAGCAGAAAGGTCAAGGTCTACTTCTTTTGAAAAACTCTGCACCGGATAGATCACGCCATATCTTTTCAAGGTATGCAAGACCTGCATATCCGTAGCACCCGAACAATGTACGAAAACACCGCTCCATGCCGGGCTAAGCTGCTCAACGATCTCAGGAATGGCCGAATCACTAACGGCCAACAGATAAAGATCGGCATCTTTACTAATCTCCGAAAAATCTGAAATTGCCTGGGCAGATAACACATTAGCCAATGCGGCAGCATTGGCTAATGTTCTACTGTATACTTGCATGATTTCATGATGTCCTGTAGCAACAATGGCTTTCCCCAAATGGGTTGCTATATTTCCGCTGCCTATCAGAACGATTTTCATGACACCAGTTCCTCGCGGTTTTGTTTGTTTCTTCCGTCCTTAACACGGCGATAGATCGCCATACAGAATCCAATGGTCATGACGATGGTACCACACCAGAAGAAATTAATATATGGGAATTTGATGGCTTTGAATACCACCCATTTTTTCTGAGGCAATGGTTTTTGGTAGGCCATTAATTCCAACTTTTTATCAGCCGGCAATACCTTCGTAAACCGGAACATTAATCCTTGCTCTTCCACCGTTTTCGGGAAATCGAAGTAATTGTTGTTTTTCAGTACAAAAACTGGTTCTACCGGATATTCTTTTCCTTCTGCAGAAACCACTTTGATCTTCATTTTGACCATCAGGTCATTCTCGCCCTTGGACATGTTCTCTACCGTTGCATTATGGTCTAGGCTTTCAATCACATAGTAACCATTTCTGTAACGTAAGGTATCTCCAACCGCCACCTTATAGGTCGCCGGTTCATCGTATTCTTCTAAATTGGTTCCTTCGCCTTCTTGCTTCGGAGTGGCAGCCGCCTGCGAATCCGATGCTGCAGCCGTGATCAAGGTATAGATATCATGGGTCAGGAAGTGTTTGGTACCTGGAGTACCGATCAATCCACCCATTTGCGGGTTGTTCTGGGCAAATGGTGTTAGGATAAAGGATTCCAACATCTGCCCGGTTTCCTCATCGATCTTTTCATACTTGATCTTGTAGAACACATTTGGAGCAGCTACAGAATCTCCCACATAGGTAATTTTGTATTCGCCCATCTGTACAGGCTCGCCTTCGGTCAGGAACAGGTTTTCGCCTGGTTTTTCTACTTTATCGAAACCTGCTACCGCGATGTAGTTTTCCTGGTTCACCGAGATCACCTCATTGGTCGCTGCCGCAATAAGGGCACCGATCAATAACAATCCAAATCCGATGTGTGATACCGCAGATCCGGCCAATCTCCATTTTCCTTTAAAGGCATCGCCCAAGATCCTTAGGTTTGCCAGGATACAGAAAACTGCAGAGAAAGTAATCAGGATATACATCACATTGGTATATACATGGGTAAAATAGATGATCACCGCAGATATCAGGATCGCGAAAACAAAGGAAGCCAGGGTGGCTGCCCAGAATTTTTTCGAGTCCGAACGTTTGTATTTCAGGAATTGGGTAAAGGCAGTCAAAAGCATCACCACTACCGCAAATGCCCCTTGCCATTTGTTATAATGCGGGATAGGATCGATTGGAGGCGCTACTTTGGTACCGAACAAAGCATTGAATACCGGAATGGAGGTCGTGGCGATCATCTGAACACAGGCAACTGTAAGCACCAAGGCACCGATGAACAACCAGAACTCTCTGGAATAGATTTCTTCCTCTTTCTGTGTGCTCGGCATTCCTTTTTTGCGGGTTACCAAGAAGAAGATCATTAAGCCCAGGAAAGTCAGGTTGAAGATGATCAATTGGCCAGACATCCCTAAACTGGTGAAGGAGTGTACCGAGGTTTCACCAAGGATTCCACTTCTCGTCAAATAGGAGGCATAAATTACCAATACAAAACTGATCAGACATAGAAATGCAGAGGTAAAATAAGCATGGCCAGAATTCTTGAACGCGATCATTACATGGACCGCGGCAATCAGCGTGAACCAAGGAATGATAGAAACGTTTTCTACCGGATCCCAAGCCCAGAAACCACCAAAGTTCAAGGCTTCATAAGCCCAGAAAGAACCCATAATGATTCCGGCTCCCAGGATCATCACGGCAAATAATGCCCAAGGCAACCCCGGGTTGATCCATTCTTTATATCTTTTTTGCCATAAACCAGCTGCAGCATAGGCAAAAGGAACGATCATCGACGCAAAACCCAAGAAAAGGGTAGGCGGGTGGATGACCATCCAATAGTTTTGTAGTAAAGGGTTAAGTCCGCGACCATCCTTGATCATGCTCAAGTAGTTAGGGTCGCTCAGAATAGGCCAGGTCATGGCTTCGCGCAACAGAATAAAAGGCGAACTACCGATCCTGCTGCCGAATATTTCCACACCAATAAGCATGGAGGATAAAAACAACTGGCAGAGCATGACAAAGGTCATTACCGGCGCTTCCCAGGATTTGGATTTAAAGACCAAAACGATACCCAGGATCACCTGCCAGAACATCCATAACCAAAAACTACCTTCTTGACCTTCCCAGAATGCCGAAATGATATAGTGGGTAGGCAGGGTAGTGGATGAATGTGCCCAGGCGTAATGATATTCGAATAAATGATTGTAAATGATGTAGAAAAGGGTTGCTCCAATCACAAATATGGAAAGGGCATTTAGCCAGAAGCCGATTCGCCCTAATTTTTTCCATGAAGTCTCTTCAGGGTTTTTAGCGGCAAAGAAATAGGATATAAGGGAAAATAGAGCTGCACCAAAGGAAAGGATGACAAAGAATTGCCCGATCTGTCCTGGTAGCAGATTTTCTCCTACGAATTTAACGTCCATGTGTTGTTATGACTGATTTATTTACGATTGCTGTTATTGGGGATCGCTTAGTTAACGAATGCTGTTTTAGGTTCCGCTGTCGTTTCGATAACCTCCATTTGATCTTGATTGTATTTCGAAGGACATTTCATCAAGATTTTACTCGCATGGAACGTATTACCTTCCATTTTGCCAGTCAATACGATCTGCTCCGAACGCTCGATATCCTGCGGTTTGGAACCATTGAATACCACCTGGCATTCCGTGCTGTCGTTATCATACATATAAAAAGAGAAGTGATTGGCATCCTTTACCGGATCGTACATCAACTCCTTGTCTTTATTTAACACCCCAACCACGTACAATTCTGTCTGTTTTTCCTTTGCTTCGCTAAAGGTAGAATAAGTGCTGGAATCGGTGTAAATGACCAAAATCATCGCAATCGCGATCGCAATAATTCCAATTAAAATGATTGAACTTTTCTTCATTTTCTACAATAAACTATTATCCAACTGCAAATTTACGAAATAGGAAGCTAAGGAATGAAAATAGCAAATTTTTGCAGTTATTTAGAATTGTTCTAATCTAGGCTTCCAAGCTGTCTTCTTCAAATTTTTCCCCCGAAAACTTGGTCACCAGCATACCCGCCACGGTATCACCTGTCGCATTCAATACTGTTGCTAAAGGGTCCACCAAGGCACCGATGATCAAAATTGCTGGAACAGCCTCATTCGGGATGCCATAGATGGAGATCATCAACATTTCCCCGATAAAACCGCCATTCGGAATTCCGCCAGCAACCATCGATACCAATACGGTTATTCCCACAGCGGTGATCAAGGTCGCAGGTTCAAAAAAGTTCCATCCTAAAATAGAAAAGGCTACATAGATCTTCAAAATGGAAGAGATTGCCGACCCATTTTTATATAAGGTATTTCCGATAGGCACCACAATACTGGCGATTTCCTTCGGGATACCCATTTTATTGGCCGCCAATAGGTTGGCAGGCAATGTTGCCAAGCTGCTACAGGTACTCAATGCTGTTAACGATGGCGAGATATTATGTTTCCAATAGGAACCTACACCCTTTGTTCCACGTGATACAAAGGCATAAAAACTAAAGGCCAGGATAAAAAACACCAATCCAAAGCCATAATAAAAGCCTAGTGGTTTGGCATAGAATCCGAACAGATCCGGTCCCAATGTTTTGACCTGGTAGGCAAAATAAGCTCCCAAACCAATGGGCCCAACTTTCATGATTAAGGTCAATAGGTTTTCCATGACTTTATTACCCGCATTCAGAAACGCGGTGAACTGCCTTCCTGCTTCTCCCGATTTTCGGGTGGCCACGCCTACCAGTAGGGCGAAGATCACAAAGGCTAATATACTTTTACGGGATAGAAGATTTGCAAATTCATCCACGGTTAAGAACCGTACGATGCGGTCACCCCAGGTTTCATTGGCATTCCCAGTAATGGGTTCCAACACAGCTGAAGCATCTCTGATCGCTGTAACTGGAAAGGCCCATAAACCAGCAATGGTAGCTACAGCGGCAATAACGATGGTCAAAACAAACACGATGGTCATGATGACGATGGTATGTCCCAATTTCTTGCTGTCTTCAATATTGGCAATTGATGAAGAAATCGCAAAAAACAATAAGGGGATTACAGAAACGAACAATAAGTTCAGAAAGATATCTCCGATAGGTTTCAGGATATCAACCAATTGTGGCGCAAATAGCCCAATAAGACTACCGATGCTTATCCCTAACAAAAGTAGGATGATACTTCCGTAATTTTTTAAAAGGTTGTTCATTTAAGTAATTTGTTAAGGCTAAATTAATTGTTTTTTTGAGAATCTTGTAGATTTGCAAAAAATAAGCAACATGGAATTTGTAAATACCGGCGATGGATCCAAAACATTATATCATGCAGAAGTGGGCGAGCACTACCATTCCAAGCATGGTGCCTATCAGGAAAGCATCCATGTTTTCTTAAAGACCGGCCTTCAATATTGGTTGGAAAAGGAAAATAAACAGGCTGCTGCCATTCTGGAGATCGGATTTGGAACAGGTTTGAATTTTTTGCTTAGTGCGGATTGGGCGATGAAAAATAAGGTGGGCTTGGATTATGTGGGTATTGAGGCCTATCCCTTGGAAAAGGATCTCTTGATTCAGTCCGGTTATGATAGTTATATAGCAAATGAACTTTGGACTGCGTTTACCCAAGAATACGAAACTGCGCAACAGGGTAAAACGCCAATTACCGAACATATTCTTCTAAAAATTGCGGTTCAAAAAGTGATGGATTTTCAGACCGATCAAAAGTTTGATGTGATTTATTTCGATGCTTTTGCCGAAATCCATCAGCCGGAGATGTGGACCGCGGAAACATTGTCTCATGTGGTTCAGTTCCTGAACCCAGGTGGTGTCTTTGTAACTTACGCCATTACCGGAAATCTAAAAAGAGCCATGAAAGCTTTAGGGTTCAGTATAGAAAAGGCAGCAGGTGCCCCCGGCAAAAGAGAAATGCTTAGAGCTACGAAGCTATAACTAAATTAACTTTAATAATTTTTTGATAAATAAAGTCTTTTCCATAGAAATGCTGTTTTTGTAAAAAAAATTATTGACAAATTTTTCTTTATTTTCTTCACTAAATTTTATTTCAACCAATGCTCCCTGAATTTCGTTCTTTTCATCCAAATCAAATTCAAGGTTAAATGGAGTTTGAATAGATGGATCTATAACTAAATTATAGATTTCCTCTTGGGATTTAAATTGGATTTCTATACATTTTTTGTCGTTATAAATCTTTTCTTTGATAAATCCCAACTTGAGATTTTTTGACTTGATTTTTTCTGGTAAATTTTTCAATTGGAAAATATTAAAATCAACCAATTTTGAGTAGTCTAAAGCTTTTTTTTCTGATAGTTTTGGGTTGATTAAATCAGCGGTATAAACATACAAGCTATTTTTTGCGGTGTCAATGACTTCAATTCTCCATAATTTTTGAAAAATGGTATCCTTAATGATATCTAATTCTTCAGCTACAGTTACATCTTGCTGGAATATAGTCTTATTAGGAAACCTGATTACATAAGAATCGAATTGATAAATAGTGTCTATAGAATTAAAAAGCAAATTTTTTGAATGGCATATGTAAGTCCAGTTCTTTAATGAGTCTTGTTCATTTGCAAAAGTTAGCTGTGGTAAACCAAAAAAAGTAAAGAATATTAAAAATATCGAAGTATAAAGAACCTTAGAAACTTTAGATTGAGGATTTTTATGGCAAGAATAAAATGAATTTGTTTTCATCATAAATGAAGCTAATATTAGTGCGATTTTTTCTGATTCGACCTAAATAAATCTTATTCAATGCTAAGAAAAATCGATTAGCTGATTACAAATGCACTATTATCAAATTGTTAAAGCACAATTTTAATCTCTTCTATTCGCTCCCTTTCTGTTGGTTAAATTATCACCCAGATCAGCTCTAGCCTCTTCTGCCATCTGTAACAATTTTTCTTTTACATCAGGATGTTGCTCGATCACATTATACCTTTCTGCTGGATCCCTACGCAAATCGAAAAGCATTAAACTATCCACCGTTTTACTATTGTATTTTCCGCCATTTCCATCATTCCCCGGCAAGATATCCTCGTAAGAGCGATAGCGATGCGGGAATACCAACTTCCAATTCTCCAACCGGACAGCCTCCAGATCATTCTTGTTGTAATAATAATACATCCTATCCCGATGGGGTTTGGCCTCCGCATCTTTCAGATTGGGCAAAAAGCTGAGTCCATCTATCTGAAAAGGATGTTCTTGATAATTTACAATATCCGCTAAAGTGGCAAAGATATCCATACTGCTGCTGAGGTTATTCTCAATCCTTCCTTGCTTGATTATCTTTGGCCATTGGATTATACATGGCACTCGTTGTCCACCTTCCCAGCTCGTACCTTTTCCCTCCCGGAATCCACCGGAAGAACCATTTTGATTTCCAAAATTCAACCAAGGACCATTATCACTGGTAAATATCACGATGGTATTGTCCTCGATCTTGGCATCCTTCAATGCTTGTAGGATAGTACCCATCGACCAATCAATTTCCGCCATCACATCTCCATACAGTCCCTGTTTTGTCTTACCTATAAATTTTTCTGAAGTAGCAATCGGCGCATGGGTCATATTATGCGCTAGATATAAGAAAAAACGATCCTTTTTATGCTTTTTGATGTAATCAACCGCTTCCTTGGTATACCGTTGGGTAAGGGTTGCCTGATCTTTTAAATCCTTGATGATGCCGATGGTATCCGGAATTTCCTGACCAACCTTACTCTGTAGAAGTGGTAATTTCGGATAATGCGCAACTCGACCGCCTTTTTTGGCTGGGGAACCATCAAATTCCACCGGCCACATATCATTAGAATAGGGTAGACCCACATATCCATCGAATCCTTGTTTTGTAGGAAGGAATTCTGGTTCATTACCAAGATGCCATTTACCGACCATATACGTATGATAGCCTTTGCTCTTGAGCATTTCAGCGATGGTTATTTCTGAGGATTTCAAACCTGCTTTCGCATTGGGCATATACGCCCCATGCACTCCCATCCGATTTGGATAATTGCCGGTCAATAAAGCAGCGCGAGAAGCCGAACATACCGCTTGAGGAACCAGGAAATTCGTGAAACGAATGCCATGATTGGCCATCTGATCCAATATGGGGGTTTGGTAATCCAATGCTCCCGTTACGCCCAGGTCGCCGTAGCCCATATCATCCATGAAGATCAAGATCACATTGGGAAGGTCTTTTTTATCCACTCGAGTTCCTTTATGTTGGGCAAACAAAAACGCTGGAAAAAATAAAAGGAATAACATAAGGTATCGGTGGTTTCTCATGGATTTAAATTTGGTTCTTTAAAAATATTAAAAAAAAGTAGAAGCGGATACAGAAAGATAAAACGCAAATGCTTCTAGGTGTAAGCATAATGTAAGTGTAGTGTAAGTGAGTTGTAAGTACCTTTTAGCACTTACAACTCACTTACACTACACTTAGACCTCACTTGCACTAAGTCTTTAAATCGAAAAAAAACGGTTGTAAAGCATTTGCCTTACAACCGTTTTATATAGCTTTTAGATTAAAATCTAATTTTTATTCGTGACCTTCAGTTCCGTCAGCACCATGTGCATGTCCGTGGGATAATTCCTCTGGAGTAGCTTCTCTGGTATCCAGGATTTCAATGTCAAAATTCAATTTTTTTCCAGCCATTGGGTGGTTCAAATCTGCAACTACAGCTTCAGGAGTAACTTCTACCACTACTGCACGGAATTGATTTCCTTGGTTGTCCTGCAAAGGAATAACCTCTCCAACTGGAGGAAGACCGATTTCTTGGAACATATCTGCTGGTAATTGTGCCATTGCACGATCATCACGCTCACCGTATGCATCTGCTGCTTCTAATTCGAAGGATAATTTATCACCTGCGTTCAATCCGGCAATATTCTCTTCAAATTTTGGAAGCATCATACCAACACCATATAAGAAAGTTAACGGGTTTTCCGTGGTTGTCTGCTCCACAAATGTTTTTTCACCATTCTCTTCAATTGTATGAAGAACATAGTTTAACGTAACTACGTTGTTGTTTTCTACTGCCATTCTAATTGATTTATGGGATCTTATCCCTGTTTATTATTTATAAGTTCTATGATATCTGCAATCGACGATTGAGGTAGACTGCAAGTTTTTCGTTGACAAAGGTAGGCTTTTGAATCCAAACCTTCTTTATGCTCTAACAAAGGAAGTTTACTTTTTGTTCCCCCAAGGGTAATTTTATTCGGAATATAATGCTCGTCGAGTTCTTTCCGCCATTCGAGGGCGTCCGATCCGGTCAGTGCCACTTCCCAGACACCATAGTGCAGTTCCAATAACTGGATCGCCCAATTGGAATAGGCCGATCCATAAGATTTAATATGTGGATAGACATTCGCAAATACCTGTTCCGCGATGCTTTGGTAAACATTATTATTAAATAAAAGTGCCAATTTGAACAGTTGGCGAACGATCGTTGAAGTAGAGGCAGGAATAACATTGTCCATGATCTCGCTTTTACGGGCAATCAATTCTTCTGCTTGGTTGCCGGTATAGTAAAAAGTTCCCTGACTGGCATCGAAGAAGAAAGATATGGCCTTATCCATGAGGTTTTTTGCTTTTTCTAACCATTCTTCCTCAAAGGTGGTTTCATATAGCGCTATGAAAGCCTCTATCGTAAAGGCATAATCGTCCAGAAATCCTGGGATTGCCCTGTTCTGATCGGCTGGCTGATGAAGCATTTCGCCATCATGCATGGCATATTGCTCCAGGAATTTGGCGGTATCCAAGGCTAGGCTTAAATATTTTTCCTTATTAAATACACGGTAGGCATCTAAAAGTCCTTTTAACATCAGGGCATTCCAAGTAGTCAATTGCTTGTGGTCCAAACCAGGTCTGACCCGATTGCTCCGATATTCCAGCAGTTTTTTCTTGAGCTCGCCCAAGTATTCATCCCATTGTGCGGTCTCAAATCCTACTTCACGGATAAGATCCTCATCATCTGGTCTTACAAATGGGATATTGGTCTGTTCTTCCGTCCAATTCCCACTTTTAACGATATTGTAATATTGTCTTGCCAACTCCGCATCGGCACCTAGGATATCAAATTCATCGTAATCAAAGGTATAGAATTTACCTTCCACCCCTTCGCTATCCGCATCCAGGGCACTGTAGAATCCGCCGTTGGCATCCAGCATTTCCCTCACCGCCCAATTGATGGTCTCTTCGACCAAGGTTTTATAGAGCGGCATGGGCCTTTCCTGGTAAGCCTCACTGTAAAGGCTGATCAGCTGGGCATTGTCATATAGCATTTTCTCGAAATGGGGTACATGCCATTGTCCATCCACGGAATAACGGGCAAAACCACCTGCTATCTGATCGTAGATCCCGCCATTGGCCATCTTTTTAAGCGTAAAATGCACGTGATCCAAAACAGCTTGGTCCTTTGCCAAATGCCCATAACGCAAAAAGAACAACCAGTTATTGGGCAAAGGGAATTTTGGCGCCCTTCGATAACCGCCGTCTTGATCATCAAAATGGTTTTTCCAAGGTTCGACCACCTGTTTGATATCTTCGAATGTATATTGTTCTGGAATTTCCTGTATAGGAAGCTTTTCAGCATTTTGAATGCCTTCCGTCAATCGGTTCGCATAATCCAAGGCTACCTCTGGTTTTTCTTCCCACATCTGGGCAATCTGAAGCAAGACCTGTTGCCAATCATGAGGTTTAAAATAGGTCCCTCCGTAGATTGGTCTACCGTCGGGTAGACAGATGCAGTTCAACGGCCATCCACCGG
Source organism: Sphingobacterium sp. 1.A.4 (assembly GCF_002734245.1). Taxonomy (NCBI): domain Bacteria; kingdom Pseudomonadati; phylum Bacteroidota; class Sphingobacteriia; order Sphingobacteriales; family Sphingobacteriaceae; genus Sphingobacterium; species Sphingobacterium sp. 1.A.4. Next base: position 27,263 of record NZ_PEAZ01000041.1, on the reverse strand, counting down.
CATTGGTCATCAACTGAACCGCGATCATATAGATCTGGTCGATATCTGGTCTTTCTTCTCTATCAATCTTTATGGAGACAAAGAACTTGTTCATGGTCTCAGCGATCGCTTCATTCTCGAAACTTTCCCGTTCCATCACATGACACCAGTGGCAGGCGGAATAGCCTATGCTCACGATGATCAACTTGTTTTCTGATTTTGCCTTTTGGAGCGCTTCTTCTCCCCAAGGATACCAATGCACCGGATTATGTGCATGTTGTTTTAAATAAGGGGAGTGTTCTGCCTGTAATTTGTTTCCCATACCTTACTAAGGTAAAAATTTTACTTTAAAAATTCGATGAGCGATGCGGTGCCGCCAGCAAGCATGGAGAAGTTGATTCCTTCCTCCAGTTGGAGAACAGCGACATTGGAAGTTGCCAATTCGACCTCCGAATGGCTCAGGTAATTGCATAGGTTGGATAAGCCTGGGTTATGACCGAATACCAATACCTGATCGTATTGATCATCGACATCATTGATCACTTGAAGTATTTCCATGAAATGCGCCTCGTAGATCTTCTCCGTAGTTTGGATATCCTGAATGGGATAACCAATGATCGGGCAGAAAATCTCTGCCGTTTGAAATGCTCTATTGGCTGCAGAAGAAATGACCAAGGTATTTTCGTCAACCGTTAGCTTGTCCGCCAATTCTTGTGCAATCCTGTTCGCACGCTCTCTACCTTTATCCTGTAGATCCCTATAAAAGTCACTCTTGGCAAATCCATGTTCCTCTGCTTTGGCATGACGCACTAAATATACTTTTTTCATATCCTCTTTTCTGTTGTTAAAGCATACAATATAATTATTATAAACGCTTTTAAGATTAGGAAATTGTTAAAGATTGTCTGTAAAAAGAAATGATAAATACAAATTTTGATAAATACTCAGTAGCTTTGCCCACGGATTTTTCGTTCCATCGAAAAACTGACAATAATTATTTACAAACCAATGTATTGGAAGCATTTTATCCTTTTGGCATCTATAGTTTTCTTATGGAGCGGATGTAAGCAAACTTTGGAAGAATTGGAGCCTTTGGAAGAGAAGAAGGCTGGATTTAGAAAAGTGAATTCCCTTAAAGATGATTTTTTAGTTCAACCTATCCTGGTTCAAATCCAGACGATTGCCAATGGAAATTATCCAGGCTTGCATACTAGCCAATTTTTAAGGGATCTGGGCTTTTTTCAAGATGGTTATTGCCATCCCGATGTTCAATATTTTCCAAACGGATTTCGAGGCTATAAATTTTGGATGGTTTTCACACCCTATTTTGGAAGTGTGGGCTATGATTTCTATGCCAGGCGCTATGAAAACCCGACTGTGGTAGTTTCCAATGATGGTATCAATTGGGTAGAGCCGGAAGGAATTTCCAATCCTATCCAAAAAACAGCATCCTTTAAAGAGAGCTTTTTGGAGAAAAAAGGGGAATTGGTGCAGGGGTTCTGGTCGGATGTCGATTGGATGTTTAGGAACAACCGTTTCGAACTTTATTACAGGGGAAGTTTTATCAAAGCTACAGCCTTGAAAAAAAGAGGGGTAAATAACCAAAATAATCGCCATAAATTAATGGAGAATGCGCTTCGAACTATTGTGAGGCAAACCTCAGTGGATGGGATTAATTGGGAACCTTTAGAAGTTATTTATACGAGCAATGCACCTGCTACTTCTAAAGATAATCACATTCTTTCGCCTTCCTTTGTAGACGTCGATGGAAATATTAAAAGCTATGAAGTAGAGTTCAACAAAACACAGAATAGATTTAAATCTGATGATTTGACATTGGTAATCAACAGATCCTCATTAAATGGATTGGATTTCAGTAACTACAGGGCTAGTAAGGCTGTAAACTTCTTGAATGAGCCATGGCTAACATTAAATCCCAACAATTCGGTATGGCATTTGGACGTTACTTATCAGGATGGGTATTATTTTATGTTATTGGCAGTGGGGGATGTCAAAAAATACACTTCGGATCTTTTATACTTGGCATATTCCAAAGATGGAATTAATTTTTTGGTTGAAGGCGCGCCTATCGTGAAGGAGAGAGCCTACCGTTCTACAATTTTTGCCATGGATAAAAATAACCATCATATAGAATTTGGATTGATTTTAGGCTCAAAGGTTGGTCAATTTAAGTTTGCCAAAATTAAAGTAGATACCGAAAAAATTGAAGACGCTTTTTAGAAGGGAATTGCATGAAGGAGAACTATAAGAATATCAAAGTTTCTGTTGTTATACCGGTTTTTAACCGACAAAAATTTTTGGGGGAAGCTGTTGAAAGCGTTCTAGCACAGGACCTGACCGAAATCGAAATCATTATCGTCAATGATGGAAGTACTGATCAATCTGCAGTTGTAGCCAAAGAGTACCAAGCAAAAGACCGTAGAGTAATTTATATGGAACAGGAAAACCAAGGGGTTTCTGTTGCCAGGAATAAAGGAATGGCTATGGCGAAAGGGGAATATCTCTATTTTCTGGATTCAGATGATATCCTTGGTCAAGGGTTTTTGTCGTCCAGCTATGCAATGGCTACTGAAAAGAAGTTCGATCTGCTAGTTTGTGGAGCTTATTTTTTGGATAGATTTCCTCAGGTAATGGCTCTTCAAACCTGTGCACTTTTTATGAAAAAATCCTTTTTAGACCTGCATCCGGATGTTCAATTTCTAAAAGGTATTCAGCCAGGGGAGGATGGTGTGTTCTCTCATGAATTATTGGCATTGACCGATAAAATAGGGATAAACCTGAACACGACCTATTTTTACCGGGAGCATGAAGGCCAGAATACTTCTCAAATAAAAAAACAGACTGATAAAGTCCTCCAAGTAATCCCCATCTGGTTGAAGGAATTGGAGGAATTTTATGAACGCTATAATCTTTGGGATAAAAAAGCCCTTCATCTGGCTCGATTTATCGAACATGAGCCATTTGAGTTCAGATATATGGCCATGCCCTTTCAGCAAGAACAAAAACAGCATCTTTTCCAAATGATCCGGGACTTTATGGATAGTAAAGTGCTCCCAAGACTAACAGACAGAGATAGGAACGTACTTTCAGCAGCATTTATCGGTTTTTTACAAGCGCGATCAGCAGAAGAATTTGATGCTTGGTATCAAGCAAGAAAATTAAAGAACAGAGCTAAAGTAAAAGCTTTATATTTAGTCAGTAAACTGTTACCCAGCCGAAAATGGAAGAAAAGTTTTCGGGCTAAGATGAAGAAGAAATACGATTGATGAAAATTCTGATCCTACAAAACCAAGGCTTTTTGAACAGTCAGGGTGGAACTGAAAAGATGGCCAGCTTTTATGCGAATAGTTTCTCGAAACTAGGACATGAGGTCGTTATTGCCACGAATGATCCAAAGGATGGAAAACCTATTTTCTCTTTGGATCAGAAAGTTAGGCTTGTCAATCTTTTTCATGAAGGTATGGATACCATTGAACTGGAACAACCTTATACTTATAAAGGCCGAAATCCTTTCCGTTGGATTTATTTTAAGGCGAAGAAGAAGGGCCAAAAATGGCGAAATGCTTCTCTAATGCGCAAGCGCGGGTTGAAAAATAGGGATGAGGTGTTTTTGCATAACCTGCAGAGCAGATCTAAGGTATGGAAACCCTTTTTCGAACAAGAAAAGCCCGATATTATCCTCAGCATGTCCATTGCTACTTTATTGGAGATAACATATTCGGATGCTGTAGCATTTCCGATCATCAATACCGTACATGGAAGGCCAGATTATGATTATACCGATATTTTATGGTACCGAAGCGAACAGGAGATGAAGCTCCTGAAGGAAAGTTATTCAAAACTGGATGCGGTTCAGGTGTTTTTTGATAATTATAAAGCTTTCCTGCCGGATAATTTTAAAGGGTTGGCGAGAGCGATTCCAAATCCCATTCCACAGATGGATGACCTGGAAATCGTTGACCATCTTAAGACCAAAGAGCGCTATAGGATCGTCCATATCGGATCCTTGATCAATGCCGGAAAACAACAGGAATTGGCTATCCAAGCATTTTCGGAATTGGCTGAACAATTCCCGAACTGGGATTTATGGTTATGGGGAGAGGGTGTAGATAAAGCATATTTGGAGGAAAGGATAGCTTCCTTGAAATTAAAGGATAGGGTGTTTTTGGCAGGATTTACCGACAAACCTATGGAAAAGCTTCAAGAGGCGGATATTTTTGTTTTTCCGAGTAAATACGAAGGCTTTGGCTTAGCGCTTGGCGAGGCAATGACTGTTGGATTACCTGCTATCGGCTTAAAAGACTGCTCTGGTGTGAACGAATTAATTCAGCATGAAAAATCGGGTTTTCTAGCAGCAGATGGGCAGGAATTCAAAGCTTATTTAGGTATGTTGATGGGGGATAGGCAGCTTCGTGATAGGTTAGGAAAAGAGGCTCATGAGCAGATGAAAGCGTATAAGGACTCCCTTGTAATCGCGCAGTGGGAAGACTTTATGGATATGGTGGTTAAGGACCATCAAAAAACCTAAAGGGAGCTCAGATTTTATTATCTTTGAAGCACAAACCTTTGTTAAAAATATTCTGATGGCAATTCCAAAAACCATATACCAAACGTTCAAAAGCAAGGATATTCCTTGGTTGACCAAATTCTACATCTGGATTTTCAGGCAGAAGAATCCAGACTACGCTTATGTGTTTTTTGATGATGCAGCGGTTGATCGGTTTATCCAGGAGAATTTTGAAGAAAGGGTGTATAAGGCTTATAGCCGACTGCAGATAGGGGCTGCCAAAGCCGATTTCTTTCGCTATGCGGTATTGTATATAAATGGTGGAGTTTATCTGGATCTGGATTCTGATTTATTGGTGTCTTTAAACAAACATCTTCAAGCGAGCGATGTCGCGGTAATCAGTCCGGAGAAAAACCATCCAGAATACTTTGCCCAATGGGCATTGGTCTTTGATAAGGGACATCCCTTCCTGAAAAGGACCTTGGATTATGCCGTGGAGAACATCGAACAGAAAACCTATCCGCATGATGTGCATAAAACGACTGGTCCATCTGTTTATACCCGCGCCATACAAGATGAAATTAAGGAAAATCCTTCCGTAGCCTATCGCGTGGTGGAGCCTGATTATAAAGGCCTCATGCAGTTCAAATACAAATTGGGAAAATTATTGATCTATAGAGATCGTAAAAACCATTGGAAGAAATTGCAGAAACGGATTACCGTTGTAAAAGAAGATAGTTAAAGCGTGTTATAGCAGTTCATGATTTGGGCTGCTATTTTTTCATCATTGAAGCGTTGGACATAGCGTTTTCCTTTTTCGCTCATTTCTTGCCTTTTTTCAGGGTTGTTCCATAAACCAACTATTTTTTCCTTCATTTCTTGGATGTTCTCCGGATTGATGTACAGGGAATCTGGTCCAGCTGCTTCAGGGAATACACCGGATCGGTTAGTTATCACTGGGGTTCCGGTATATAGCGCCTCAATAATGGGGATGCCAAATCCTTCGAACTTGGATGGATAGACAAAAATACTTGCCATACTGTAAATCGCTGCCAGCTCTTCCATTGTGAAACCTTTTAGAAAAATGACCTGTTTTTCCATGCCCTTCTCTTTGATATAGGCTTTTATTTCATCAGCATAAGGAGTTTCCTTGCCAAGAATGAGAAGCGGAATACCCGTATTCTCTATGGCTTTTACGATCTGAAAGGCATTCTTACGGGGCTCAATAGATCCCACATTCAGGATAAACCGTTCAGGTAAATTGTTTTCTTGGCGTAGCCTATTCTGAATATCCTCGGATATAGTTTCCTTGAATGCCGGATGACAGACCTGATAGATCACTTCGATCTTCTGTTCATCGACTTGGTAGAATTGCAGGATATCTCTTTTGGTCTGTTCGCTGATAGCAATGATGCGGTCTGCATGTTCGATCGCATATTTCGCTTTACGATGGTAGATCCATCGATCCAATGGCTTATAAAGCTCGGGATACCGAAGGAAGATCAGGTCGTGGATGGTGACTACGGATTTGATCTTGGCTTCTTTGAGGCCAATAGGAATCTCTCCGGATAGACCATGATATACTTGGACCTGGTCGCGTTTCAGATCTTCCACAATGCGTCTATTTCGCCAAAGGCTGGGAAAAAGATTGTTGATAAATCCTTGGGGTAGTTTATTGGTCTGGTTAAAGTCTTCAGAACCGAACCAGAACCCTTCGAACTTTGGGCTGTATTTGATATAGCGATTTTCAGGATAATGGTCTTCCAAAATACGGATCAGATCTCGGCTGTAATTTCCAAGACCTGTTCTGTTCAAAAAATATCGTTTGGCATCATAGCCTATGATAAGCTTCATTAATCCCGATTGATAAGCTTTATTAATCCCTATTGCGCTATAAAGATATTATTTTTTCCAATAGCATTTCTGGACTAATTAAATCGATCGCTTCCATACCATCGCAGGGGCAGGGTTTATTGCCATAAACAGAACTTGGGCGGTTGGGATGTTCGACTTGGACACAATCATCCATGGTTTGCCCAAAGCCTAAAAAACCTGCAAAAGGATGCGTAGCTCCCCAAATAGAAATGCAGCGGGTGCCAACAAGGGATGCCATATGCATTCCCGAACTATCCATACTGACCATGAGGTCTAAGTGGGAGATGATATCCAATTCTTGCTGCAGTTTGTATTTTCCGACCAGAGAATGTACTCCTGGGTATTTGTTTGCCCAGGCTTCGGTAATCTTCTGTTCTTCTGCTCCTCCGCCGAATAAAAGGACTTCATAGCCTTTTTCCGCCAGTTGCTGCACGACTATTTCCATTTTTTCCAAAGGAAATACCTTGTAACTGTGTTGGGCAAATGGGGATATGCCTATTTTTTTCTTGGTTCCGGCCAGGATAGGCATCATGCCGGGAGGAATGAGTCGAAAATCTTTTTCCAATTGATGGCTGAGCGATATCGGAAATCCAATGTTTCGGAAGACATCGGCATAGCGCTCTGTAGTGAGTTGGAGTTGTTTTTTGATTTTGTTTTCAGGACGGGTCAGTGCTTTTTTTTCAGCCCTGCCTTTATCCAAAATGGCAACCCGTTTTCCGATTCCTTTAAACAGCATATCCAAAAACCTGGATCGGATGTTATTATGTAAATCGGCTACTGCATAAGGTTTGTAACTCTTCAATTCATTGAAAAGGCTCAACAGCCCAAAGACTCCTTTATGCCTGCCCTTCGGTTGGATGGCATGAAAGGTTAAGCGCGGGATTTCCTGAAAGAAGGCAGAGAACAATGGTCTGGATACCATGATGATTTCCGTATCCTGATGCTGTTGTTGAAATTCCTTCAAAACAGAGGCAACCATGGCGACATCGCCCATTGCCGAAAACCTCATCACCAGGACGCGTTTCATGCTTGATTATTTTTGGGTGCCGTATAAAACAGGATTAAGATTCGGATCATTGTACATTTTCATCTGTTTATAGACTTTCATGTATTTTTTTCCGCTTTCAATGTCGCTTAATAATTCATCGATGCTTTGGGAAAGATCTTTACGCTGCTCCAATAGCACGTTAAGTTTTTCTGTACAAGCTTGAATATGGGCATTGGAAACATCTGTTCTTAGGGTTTCCTGTTCCATGTGGAATATTTTCAGTGCGAGGATGGATAATCGATCTATTGCCCATGCCGGACTTTCAGAATTGATCTTGGCGTCTGTTAATGGCTGGATATCTTTGAACTTTGACAAATAATAGCTGTCGATGTATTCGACGGTATCTGTTCTTTCTTGATTTTGGCGGTCAATGCGGCGCTTCCAATACAATCCTTCGCGAGGATCGATATCTGGATTGCGAACGACATCTTCCATATGCCATTGCGCAGTGTCGATCCAGCATTTCAGATAAAGCAGGTGCTCAAGTGTTTGGCTATCGTAGGGATTGCTGATCGGATGGTCGATCTGATCATGTACATGGTAATCTTGAATTACTTGCTGAAAGATTTTATTTGCTGTTCCACTAATCATACACAAATATAACATTTAGCTGTTGATGCTAAAGATATTTAGCGCAAGAGATGGGAAAATTCCTAATAAAAGGACCAAGATGGTGAGTAGGATACCGATAAGGTAGAGGATATTGAAGGGGGAAGGAGCGGTTGAAGGGGAAGAAGGGGAAGAAAGGGAAGATTGCTTCGTCGTACCTCCTCGCAATGACGCGGGTATTTCTTCTGATGCCACGGGGGTTTCTTCCGATGACGCGGGTGTTCCTTGCCATGACGCGGAGTTTCTTAAGAACGCGTATAAAGGGATCTTGAAGTAATAGAACAAGGAGATGACCGAGGTTAGGGCTCCGATGATCAATAGAGCTAAAAAGATGGAATCTTCGGAGGATTGGTACAACTCGAAAATACTGCTGAACACCAATAATTTCCCTACAAATCCAGCGGTAGGAGGTAATCCTACCAAGGAAATTCCGATGAAGGAAAAACAGGTGAATAGGATGGGATAAGTTTTGCCCAATCCGGTATAGGAGGAAAGCAAGGTGCTTCCTTCTTGTTTTTCCAATATGCTGATGAATGCAAAAATCGCTAAGTTCATCAGGGTGTAAGCCAGGATATAGAATAACAGGATATCCTGATGTCCATTGCTATAGCCGATAATGGCCATCAGCAAAAATCCGGTATGCCCGATCGACGAGTAGGCCATCATCCTTTTTACATCCTGCTGCCTTAAGGCGATTAAATTTCCGATGAGCATGGTCACCATAGCCACCACTGCTATGAACAAGAACGTAAGATCGCTGAAATAGAATTGGGTACTGATCCAGGCACTGGCAATTCGGCCAAACAGCACAATAGCGGCAATCTTCGGAATGGTAGACAGAAAAGCCGTTACTGGGGTAGGAGAGCCTTCATAAACATCCGGTGCCCACAGGTGAAAAGGAACAAAACTTAGTTTGAATCCGATGCCGGTGAATACAAACAGAAAGGCGATGCTGACCATCACTTTTGGCGCATCGATCAATCCTTGAATGTGTTGTTGGCTTGAAAAATCAAGATCTCCTGTAAAACCGTAGACCAAAGAAAGGCCATACAGCATCACCGCCGCACAGGCTGATCCAAACAAGGCGTATTTCATCGCAGCTTCTGCCTGTTTCTTGTTCTCAGAGAAATAACCGACCAGCACATAAGAGGAGATCGAAACCATCTCAATAGCTATAAAAGCCATTAACCAATTGCTGGTCATAGTGAGGATATGTAAACCAATGCCTGCTGCCAATAAAATGCTGTAGATATCTCCTTTTCGTTTATTGAAGATCTTATCCTTGAAGTATTGTTGGAAATAGATGCAGGCGATCAGAAGACTGACAAGGATAAAGGACCGAGCGAAAAAGCTCATCTTATCCAGGATCAACATCTGATAGAAACCTGAACTTTGGAGGTTGTATTGGGATAGAAGGATCAAGAATGCCCCTAAGCAGGTAATGATGCTGATATAAAAGGAGCTTTGTTTCCAGGTCTTATCTAAGAATAGGGTAGCCGCAATCGTCAATAGAAATCCGAATGCCAGCGCCAATTCCACCTTGAATAAAGGTAGAGAAGCAATGATATGATCTATATTTTCCGATACTTGGTAGCTAAAATCCATCACAGTATTATAAATAAGGATTAACTAAATTCAAAAGGCTCAAGACAGATTGGTTCAATAGGCCAAACACCAAGGATGGCATAACCCCCAATAGCAGTGCCAATGCCAAGGTTGGAAAAAGAATGATCTGCTCCCGTACGGAAAGGTCAGTAAGGCTGTTAGCCCAAGTTTCCCCACCTTTTAGTCGGGTCTCCCCGAAGAACATCCGTTGAAGAGTCCATAAGAAATAGGCCGCACTCAAAAGGATACCCAGGGAACCAAATATCGCCATCCAACGCGGAATTCCTGTTGATAGACTTTCTGCATTAAACGTTCCGATAATGACAAATGCTTCCCCAATAAATGCCGAGAACCCAGGCAATCCTAGGGAGGCAAAGAATGCAATGGCCACGTAGGCCGTATATTTTGGCATCAAAGAGGCAAGCCCTCTGAAATTATAGATGTAACGATCATGGACGCGGTCGTAAAGAACTCCAACCAGGAAGAAGAGGGCGGCCGAAAGAAAGCCGTGGCTCAACATCTGGAAAACGGCTCCGGAAATACCTTCCGCAGTAAGGGATGCGATTCCCAATAAGACAAACCCCATATGGGATACCGATGAATAAGCGATCAATCGCTTCAGATCGGTCTGCGCTAAAGCATTGAATGCGCCATAAAGAATGGATATAATACCGATAAGACCTAGCCACCAATTCGCGTCTACGGCGGCATCTGGAAATATGCCCAAACAGATCCGGATAACACCATATCCCCCAATTTTTAATAGGATACCAGCTAAAATAATAGAAACCGGCGTTGGTGCTTCCACGTGTGCATCGGGTAACCAGGTATGTAAAGGTACAATTGGGATTTTAATAGCGAATGCCACAAATAGGACGATAAATCCGACCATTCTTGCCGGGATTCCCAAGATCTCTTGGCTGTTTCCTAAGCCTTCAAAGAAGGAACCTGGGACATAATTCGCCGGATCCATCATGTAGAGCATGTTGAAGGTATGCGCGCCGGTATTTGGGTTTTGGACCGAAAAATATAATCCTACGATGACCAGCAGCATAAAAACGGACCCAAATAAGGTATAGATAAAGAATTTGATGGCAGCATATTCCCGTCTTGCACCACCCCATATACCTATTAGGAAATATAAAGGCAACAGCATCACCTCATAGAATACATAGAAGAGGAAGAAGTCCAAAGCACAAAAGATGCCCATCACGGCGGTGTTCAACAGCATCAATAGGGCAAAGTATCCTTTTTTGCTCTTTTCAATACGCCAGGAGGCTCCTATGGCCATCAACATGACAAAGGCACTCAAGACCAATAGCGGAAGGGAAAATCCGTCCACCCCGAGGAAATAATCGATTTCCAATGTACCCATTGAGCCTAGCTGCATGCGTATCCAAGGCAATTGCTCCACGTATTGGTAGGCCGAAACAGCATTGAATGCGGCTTCGCTTGGTTGGAAGTTGGCGTAAAGATAACCGGACAGTCCAAATTGGATCAATGTCGCTGCCAATGCAATGTATTTGAACGAACCATTGCTGCGATTTGGAAGAACCAAGATCGCAAGAACAGCTAGTAGCGGTAAAAATATAAGTAAGGAAAGTAGTCCCATCTTATTTGAATATCAAATAAATTATTCCAATTAATAAAACCGTGAAGGCAAAACCCAAATAGTTCTGTAACCTTCCATTCTGAACCCATCGTAATAGATGCCCCAGGTAATACGTGCTTCCAGCGATGGTATTCACCAATCCATCGACGATATAACGATCGATCCAAGCCGATACGCGGGAAATAGCGGGAACCAATGATCCCGCTAGGTTAACCAATCCATCGATGATGTGTTTGTCGAACCAATATAATCCATTACTGAATTGCACGGTGCTGTTTACAAAAGCCTTTTGATAAAACTCATTCAGATAGCCTTGATTTAAAGATAATTGAAGAAGTGGGAATGTCATCCTGGACTTGCCCTCTGTCATCCTGAGCTTGTCGAAGGACCCCCCAGCCTCTCCCTGCGCATACCATCTGTATGCCCAGATCCAGATCAAAATACTTCCAATACTCATCAGCAAAGGAACCACCGTATGCAAAATATGCAGTTCGGTATAGTCCCGATTAAATTCAAATCCCCTCAACACAAAAGCTTGTTGGTAAGATAAAGGGTTTAAACTAAAAACCACAAAAAGCGAACAGATTCCTAGAAAAACCATAGGACCTAACATCTGTCCCGGAGCTTCATGTATTCCTGGATTTTCCACGTTAATCCTCAATTTCCCAAAAAACACTTTGAACATCAACCTGCCAATATAGAAGGCGGTCATAAAACTTACAATGATTAGTGTAATCGGGATCAAGAGCCAAAGACCACCTTGCTGCATGCCCCATTCTAGGGCATTGATTAAGATCGCATCTTTGGATAAAAACCCAGAAGTTAAAGGAAATCCGGCTAAGGCAAGCGATGCAATTGCCATAAGGATGAAAGTCTTGGGCATATATTTCCTTAGTCCACCCATATTATGGATATCCTGTGGATCGAAATCTAGCTGATGTTTGGTTTTAAGGTGTGCCATTTCATGGATAATAGCCCCTGCTGCTAGGAACAATAGACATTTGAAAAAGGCATGGGTAACGAGATGGAACATCGCAGCATCCCAAGCCCCAATACCAATGGCAACCATCATGAAACCCAATTGGGAAATGGTGGAGAAAGCCAATATGCGTTTGATATCCTGTTGCGCTAGGGCGAAATATGCAGCTATAAATGCGGTGATGCATCCAATAATGGCAATAATAAGCAAGACAGTGGTATTAAACAAAGGAAATACCGTGCTCAACAGGAATACCCCGGCTGCAACCATCGTAGCGGCATGGATCAGGGAAGAAACTGCCGTAGGTCCTTCCATGGCGTCCGGCAGCCAAACATGTAGCGGGAATTGTGCCGATTTGGCCATGGCCCCTAAAAAGAAACAACAGCCGGCAAAGGTCATCCATCCGCTTGAATCCGGAGGAACCGTACTGAGAAAACCATGCTCTCCAAATAAATCCACCAGATTTAATGTTCCGTATAAGCTGTATAAACTGGCTATGCCCAATAGAAAACCTAAATCCCCAATCCTATTGATGATAAAAGCTTTTTTATTGGCCTGAACCGCCGATTCTTTATGAAACCAGAATCCGATCAATAAATAGGAGGCAAATCCCACCAATTCCCAGGCAATATACATCAACAAGAGATTGTCTGCCATGGTTAATAAAAGCATCGCAAAACAGAATAGGCTGAGGTACATCCAATACCGATGTATGCCTGGATCCCCTTTCATATAGGCTCTCGAGTAGATATGAACGGGCAAAGCCACCAAACAAACGATCAATTGCATCAGGCTAGTCAGGTTATTCAATAGGAAACCGATCTGAAAATCTTTTGTGCCAATACTGAACCAGGTAAGGGCTTGATGCTGCGTGTCCTGGTTCCATATTTTTGGAAAGACTATGGTCGCACTGATCAAACAGCTCAATAAAATCGCAAGGAGCGAGATGGTTCCCTTTTGTGATCTCCTGCCGAGCATCGCTTGGATCAGGAAAGCAAGGAAAGGTAATATAACGACCAGTAGGCTGGCAACGATTGGCGATAGGTTCATCATTTGCACATTAATCTCTTAGGTCCGTAATATTATCCGGGTTAATGGATTTGTATTTTCTATACACATTCAAAATGATGGCCAATCCGACAGCAACAGCTGCAGCAGCCAGCACTATGGCAAAAAGAGCAAACACCTGTCCGCCATAATTGATCTTATCATACCTGCCGAATGCTACCAGATTCAAAATGGCGGCATTGATGATGAATTCTATCCCTACCAAAATCATGATGGCGTTCCTTTTGGCCAATACCGCATATAATCCGATACAGAATAGACAAGCGGATACTACCAAGAAATGAGTTAAAGTAATCATTGTTTATCCTCCTTTCTGGATAGATGGGCCGCCCCGATCAGTGCCATCAATAAAAAGATGGATATCACTTCAAAAGGAAGTAGATAATGAGTCATGAATTTGATGCCCAAATGGTTGATATTATTGTCGGAAGGTAAAATAACCTGTCCTTTATGTATATTTTGGGTAATCCAATTCGGGGTATGTTGTTGCCATTCGATGATGCCATAGATCATCACGGCAAGAAATCCCAACGTTAAGAGAAGGGATTGCCAGTTGGGCATGGATAGGAATCTGGAGGATGTGTTTTGTAGATCCGCCAATAGTTCCTTGTTGGAAAGCATGAAGGCAAAGATCATTAGGATCAATACGCCACCCACATAGACCATGATCTGGGTAATGGCGACAAAATCAGCTAAGGCAAACAGGAACAATCCGGCCATACCGAACAACACCACGAAGAAAAGAAATAAGGCACGTGCTGTATTTTTCAGGCTAACTACCAGAAGGGCAGAACCGATCGCCAACACGGCAAAAGAATAGAACAATACTAATTCCATTATTTAGCCTTTGCTGCCTCCTTTTCAGCTTGAAAACGCGTCCATTCTTCCTTGCGTTTTTGCACTTCCGCATCCGACATGTCCGAAAAAGTATAGGTTAGATCCGCCAGATTTGTGGTGCTGCGGTCGTAATTATCCGTCATAACGATGCATTCCGTAGGACAAACCACGGTACATAATCCGCAATACATGCATTTTGCCATATCGATCTCGAATTTGGCTGCATAAAGTCTCTTTACGCTTCCATCAGAGGTTTTTCCAATGGCTTCTGGGGATTTGATGGATTCTATGGCAATACAATCCACCGGACAGGCCTTGGCACATAAATCACAGACAATACAATCGTCTATTTCTACATCCAATTGATACCTGGCCACATCGGGGATCGGCATTTTTTCCGAAGGAAATTGAACGGTGGTCACACCTTCTTGTTTTTCGAAATAATTTACCTGTTTAATGTCCAGGGAGGTTCTTGATTTTCGGGCACTAAAAAGGTGGGCCACCGTTAAGCTGAGTCCCTTTATGGCCGTAGCCAATCCTTTAAGTGTAGATTTGATAATCATGTCAACCTATCAATATTTTAAACCATCACTGTAATTCGCCAAATCCCGGAAATGGCCATGCAAAGAAATGCCACTGGGATTAAGATCTTCCAACATAAGACCATAAGTTGATCAGCACGGAACCTCGGAAGGGTCCAGCGGATCCATATTTGCACGGCTACAATGAACAAAGATTTGATCAATGTCCAGAAAATACCCCAATAAAGTCCGGTGGTCCAATCGGCCAAACGTACATTTCCAATATTGGGAAGGGGACTGTTCCAAGCGCCCAAGAAGATCACCACGCCCAGCATCGCCACCAAGAACATCATAGCGTATTCCGCCAGGAAAATAAAGGCAAAACGGATACCACCATATTCTGTATGGAAACCTCCGATCAGTTCACTTTCCGCCTCAGGGATATCAAAAGGTGCTCTATTGCATTCTGCAAGGGAAGCAATGAAAAAGATGACATAGCTCACCAAGAGATGCGGTGCCTGGAAAACATTCCAGGATAAGATACCCCCTATATCCTTCACATTCCAGATGCCTAAGAAAAACAGATCTTGTTCACTATAAATCCCTTGATTGAGGGCAATTTCGTTCAGATTAAGGGTTTGGGTGATCATCACCGCAGCAATCAAAGATAATCCTACCGGTAATTCATAGGAAATCATCTGCGCGATGGCACGAATAGATCCCAAAAGGGAATATTTGTTATTTGAGCCCCATCCGGCCATCAGAATACCAATAGCATCGATGGAAACCACCGCCATAATAAAAAATAAACCGGTGTGTGTATTTGCTGGAACAAAATCGGCTGCCCAAGGAACGACCGAGAAACCAACAAAAACCGCCACAAAAATCAGGATAGGGGCAACGGCAAAGAGGATTCTATCCGCTGCCGCTGGAGAAATAAATTCTTTTTGAAGGAGTTTGAGGATATCCGCAAAGGTTTGGAGCAATCCAAATTTCCCGGTTTCCATTGGCCCTAATCGATCCTGTACAAAACCTGCAATCTTACGCTCCGCATATACTGCAAAAAGCGTGAATAAAGCAATAAAAAGGAATATTGCGACTGGGGTAAGGATATGGATAAAAAGGGAACTCAATCTTCTTTTTAGATTAATTCTTAATTAAGGACAAACATACGGAAAACGGACGAATTACCTCAAAAATATTATAAAATATACTAGTTTAGTAGATATTATTTAGGGTAATTTAGTAGCACTTCGTTCAAACATTTCGTCTTTAGGAGAGTATTAATAAAAGAAATAAGAAAATCACTATGAAAAAAACAATTTTTAGTATGCTAGCTGTAGCCAGCTTGATCTTTTCGAGCTGTAGTACATCCAAACAAGTTACAGCAGATGAATCAGCTGACATCGCTAAAATCACCGGTAAGAAATGGCAATTAGTGGAATTGGGTGGGAAACCAGTAGCCGCTGAGGTAAATGGGAAGATGCCTTATTTGGAGTTTTTGCATGAGGCTGGACGTTATTCGGCCAATGGGGGTTGTAATACACTGAATGGGGAATTTCAATTCGCAAAGAACAATAAAATACATTTTACGAGAGGGATATCAACGATGATGGCCTGCGAGAATATGGAGATTGAGAGGGGTTTGGGGCAATCCTTGCAACAGGCGGATAATTATACGTTTGCAGATGGGGTGTTGTCTTTAAATCAAGGTCGTAAAGCTCCTTTGGCGCGATTTAAGGAGATTTCTTCCGATGTTTCCGTTGCTGGGACTTGGGAGTTGGATTATATCGCTGGATCGAATAAACCTTTCAATGAATTGTTTCCAGGGAAGAAGCCGACTATGGTGATTCAGGCTGGATCTTCGAAGGTTTCAGGAAATGGGGGATGCAATAATTATGGAAGTAATATGAGCTTGGATGGTAGGAAAGTGAATTTCAGTGGAATTTTTTCTACGAAGATGGCTTGTAAGGGTGATGGAGAGCCTTTGTATTTTTCAACGTTGGAGAAGGTGAATGTGATGAGTGTGAACGGGGATGCAATGACGTTGATAATTGGCGATATTGCGGTGATGAGGTTTAAGAGGAAGTAATTCTCGTCATTGCGAGGAGGTACGACGAAGCAATCTTTCGATTAGGATAAGCTAGACTTTCTTTCCGTGTCATCCTGAGCGTAGTCGAAGGATCTGTACGCTGGTAAACGAACAGATGGTTCGACTGCGCTCACCATGACATGGTTAAAGATTGCTTCGTTCCTCGCAATGACGTTAAAACTTACGATGACGTATAGTTCCATCCAATGACGTATAAATACACGCAATGACGTTAAAACCTCCCAATAACCTATACTTTCTACCCTTCCATCTCCACCCAAAGTCCATCAGACTTAATAATCTCAATCAACTCATCCAATGCATTCGCCGAAGAAACATTTTTCTTCACCACCTGCTTCCCTCTATACAACGTTATCTTATCCGGGCCAGCACCTACATACCCATAATCCGCATCAGCCATCTCACCCGGTCCATTCACAATACAACCCATAATCCCGATTTTCAAGCCTTTCAAGTGGTTAGTTCTACTTCTTATCATCTGCGTAGTTTCCTGCAGATCAAACAAAGTCCTACCACAACTCGGGCAAGAAATATATTCCGTTTTAGAGATCCTAGACCTTGTAGCTTGCAAAATCCCAAAAGATACTGAAGCAATCTTATCAGTTGGAGTCGCTGGGCTATCCAACCAAATCCCAGATCCCAATCCATCGATCAATAAAGCACCAAAATCAGTCGCAGCATAGAGCTGTATCTTCGAGATCGGTTCCTCCGGATCCATAATATCTCCCAATGGTCCCGAAAATTCTTCCACCGCATAACTTCTCTTCAAAATCACCGGATTATCAATTCCGATTTCCTGAAGATTCGCAAAAAACTGACGCTGATCCGCCATACCATGCAGATGATCAGTCTCCAAGATAAAAACCAAAGTTTTATCAATGGCCAATTGCGCAAAAGCTTCCGATTGCAGATCATCATTGCTGATATGGATCAGGTTCATGGCAGCATCCTTTTCCTTGGCTTCATTAAATTCCTCCAAAGAATAGATCGGATGCATGTTCGCCTTATTGCTTAAACCCAACCAGGTTTTATAATTATATAGCTGTTTCAGGTTGCCAGGCATAGTAAACGATGGCAATTGATCGCCCAGGTAAACAAAATCTACCGATTGGTCGCCCATATGGTATTTATCCAACACCGCATCGTATTTATAGCCTACTTCCGTAAGGATAAAAGGATCTTTTAGGTTTTTCTGTGTGATATCCACCACAATCCTCGGCACCAAAGAACCCCCAATAAAGGCGTTAACCTCCGAAGACTCATATCTTTTGGTCTCTTTTGACACCGTCGCCAATTGCAGGATTTCCCGTTTGGGTTCAGATACAAGGGCTGCTTTCCGATTGCTGTAGCGGTTTACCAAAGCAATGGCTACTGGAGCTTCCTTCTCCGGTTCTTCCGTCAAAGAAACACGCACGGTATCGCCAAGTCCATCTTCCAACAAGGTCCCGATCCCCACCGCCGATTTAATCCGGCCATCCTCGCCATCACCAGCTTCCGTAACGCCAAGATGCAAAGGATAATTCATGTTCTCGGCAACCATTTTCTCGACCAACAAGCGATAAGCCTGCACCATCACCTGCGGATTGGAAGATTTCATGGAAACCACCAGGTTGTAGTAATTCAGATCTTCACAGATCCGGATGAATTCCAAGGCCGATTCCACCATGCCTTCTGGGGTATCCCCATAACGGCTCATGATGCGGTCAGACAACGAACCATGGTTAGTTCCGATCCGCATGGCAGTACCATATTCCTTACAGATACCCACCAATGGGGCGAATTTCTTATAGATCCTATCCAATTCCGCTTGATAAGCAGCATCGGTATAATCGATCTGGTCGAACTTCTTCTTATCCGCATAATTACCCGGATTCACGCGCACTTTCTCTACGATCCTCGCCGCTACTTCCGCAGCATTCGGCGTGAAATGTATATCCGCCACCAAAGGGACTTGATAACCCCTGTAGCGTAATTCTTTCTTGATGATTGCTAGATTTTCGGCTTCCTTGATGCTAGGAGCCGTAATGCGGACATACTCACATCCTGCATCCACCATCTTGATGGTCTGTTCCACCGAACCCATGGTATCCATGGTGTCCACTGTCGTCATACTCTGGATGCGGATAGGTTGATTTCCACCCATGGGAATATCCCCAATCTGTACTTCTCTCGTCAAAAACCTACTATACGATGTTTTTGAATTACAATATCCCCCTGCTAATTCTGATGATTTCAAGCTGTCCATACCGCACAAAGTTAGCTATTTTTAAAAGTTAATAGCGTAAAATGGTCAATGAATTTGCTGCGCCATCCACTTTGATCGTATAGCGGCTGTTGGATTTATCGTATCCCGAAGTTTTTCGGATCTTATCATCGCTGATATCCACATCTTCAAATTTATTGCTGGACAGAAAAGAGTCGGTTTCAACGCTACAATCTGCTCCCTTCGGCAAAAATAACTTGATGCTGGAAGCAGCGGTGTTGATATCGATTAAATGATCCCCCTCGATCGGAACAGGAAGGTACATGTCCAAACTGGTCGCACCCGAATTGATGCTCAAGGATCCCAATTTCAGTTTCTTGAAATCAGCACTGATGCTGGCCGCACCGATATTGTATTCCAGATCCCAGATATGATTCGGGTTCAAACCTACAAAAATCTTGTTCTTGGCGTATTTGCTGGACTTGATCTGCGTATTTATAGTGAAGTTATTGATTTCATCCGTATTGCTCAACGAAAGGGAAGAGTTAGGGCTATCGGTGCTTGCACGGAAAAGGGAATCCGTATTGACGTCAGTATTCATGATGTACTTAGCCGCCCCACCATTGAATTTAAGGGTAATACGTTCAGCGATTCCTTCCGAAGATTTTCCTATCGAGTTGGCAGGAATAAATTCGGCATCATCACTAACTGCTGTAAACGAATCAAAGATGGTGTCTTCTGAAGTTACGCCCTGATAAAAGATAAAGGAACAGATGATGATGTTACAGGCAGCAAGGATCCAAGCGGTATTCTTGCGGTTCTGCAATAAAAAACCTATACCAATGGATACCAACAATAAAGGCCAATATTTAATGGCGCCAATAAAGTTAAAGTCGATGATATGTAGGTTATGAAGGAGGACAACCAGTCCAATAAAGACTAACCAGATGCCCGTTGCTATTTTGTTGTTCATTGTTTATTTGTTTTGTTGTCGTCAAAACTAGTACGATTATACAAATTAATTAACTGAAAATAGGCTATGTTGCCTAAATTTTCGGTAAATGAATTAGATTTGTCGGTGAAATAATTCCACAGAATTGTTATCTTGAACGGATGCTAAATATATTGATATGATATTCTACTATATAGGCGACTACATATTGTTGTTGAAGAAGGTTTTTCGGAAACCCGAAAAATGGAAAATTTACTGGAAGGAAGTCCTCCATGAGATGAGTGATATTGGTGTGGGTTCTTTGGGCTTGATCCTGATTATTTCCACGTTTATCGGGGCGGTAATGACCATGCAGATTGCCTTTCAATTGGTTTCCGACCTGATCCCAACCTCGGTTATCGGATCGATAAACCGTGACTCCAATATTCTGGAACTTGGACCTACCATCTCTGCCTTGGTATTGATGGGAAAGGTGGGGTCCTCCATTTCTTCCCAGATTGGTTCCATGCGGGTAACCGAGCAGATCGATGCATTGGAAATCATGGGGATAAACGCGGCAGGATACCTCATCCTTCCGAAGATCATAGCTGGGGTCATCATGGTTCCTGTTTTGGTAACGGTGGCTATCTTTTGTGCTATCGTAGGTGGTCTTATCGGCGGGTCGCTCTCCGGAGCTGTGACCGTGGATGATTATAATGAAGGTATCCGATCCGGATTCAATGGTTTTACGGTAGCTGTTGCTATGGTAAAAGCTTTTGTGTTTGGTTTTATCATCACTTCGGTGCCGGCATACAAAGGTTTTAATGTACGTGGTGGGGCTTTGGAAGTTGGACAAGCAGGTACCAGAGCAGTTGTGATTGGTTGTATTACCATTCTTGCCTGTGACTATTTGATAACTGCTTTAATGTTGTAATGTAAATGATTGAAATTCAAGATATTCATAAATCTTTTGGGGATAACCTCGTATTGGACGGGATCAGTGCTACTTTTGAACCAGGAAAGGTCAGCCTCATTATTGGAGGTTCCGGATCTGGAAAAAGTACGGTGCTGAAATGTATCGTCGGCCTGCATCAACCAGACAAGGGAAAGGTGTTTTTTGATGGTAAGGAATTTTCCAAGATGGACTTTGAGGAAAAGGTGCCAATCCGTAAGGAAATAGGTATGCTTTTCCAGAACTCAGCGCTTTTCGACTCCATGACCGTAGAACAGAACATCGTTTTTACCTTGGATATGTTCTCGGAGATGAGCAAATCTGAAAAGTTGGATCGTGCAAATTTCTGTTTGGAGCGGGTGAATCTTGCTGGAAAGAACAAATTGTTCCCGGCGGAATTATCCGGAGGTATGAAAAAACGGGTGGGTATTGCCAGGGCGATCGCCATGAACCCAAAATACCTTTTTTGTGATGAGCCCAATTCCGGATTAGACCCAGCCACCTCCATCCTCATTGATGAACTGATCCAAGAACTGACCGAAGAATACAATTCCACCACTGTAGTGGTAACCCATGATATGAACTCCGTGATGGGGATCGGTCAATATATCATGTTCCTGTACAAAGGGAAGAAATATTGGGAAGGTTCTAATCAGGATATGCTGAAATCGGACAATAAGGAGCTGAACGAATTTGTATTTGCGAGTCCTTTGATGAAAGCAGCTCGCGATACCATGAAGAAGTAGAACCTGAGGAAGTAGAACCTGAGGAAGTAGAACTGCGTACATAGAGGATATTATTCCTTATTTGCTATCTTTGCCAAAATTTACTGTTTTGAATACAAATTCTCCCATACAATTACTGACACCACAGCACTGGAAAGATTATGAACTGATCGATTGTGGTGATTTTGAAAAATTGGAACGATTCGGCGAGCTGATTCTGATCCGTCCGGAGCCACAGGCTGTATGGCCGAAAGCTTTAGGCGATGCCGAATGGAACAAACGCTACCACATCAAATTCAAAGGTCGTTCTGCAACAAGTGGAGAATGGTTGAAAAAGAACCCTAAATCGCCAGATAGGTGGCATATCCAATACAAAAACAAGGATGTAGCCATTAAATTCCGATTGGGATTGACCTCCTTCAAGCATGTAGGGATTTTTCCGGAGCAGGCCGTGAATTGGGATTATATTTCAGAATCTGTGAAAGGATTCAAAACCCCAAATCCAAAAGTATTGAATTTATTTGCCTATACGGGTGGGGCTTCCTTGATTGCTAAAGCAGCAGGAGCGGATACGACGCATGTGGATTCGATCAAACAGGTGGTAACTTGGGCGAACGAAAACCAGGAAATCTCCGGCATAAGCGATATCCGCTGGGTGGTAGAAGATGCCTTGAAATTTGTGAAAAGGGAGCTGAAAAGGGGCAATACCTATAATGGGATCATCCTGGATCCGCCGGCTTATGGACATGGTCCAAAAGGGGAGAAGTGGAAGTTGGAAGACCATATCATGGAAATGATGCAGGACGTCGTTAAACTATTGGATCCAAAGGAACACTTCCTGATTCTGAATACCTATTCGTTAGGTTTCTCATCCGTAATCGTGGAAAACCTGATCAAGACTTCTTTTCCAAAGGTGGAGAACCTGGAAATCGGCGAATTGTATTTGCAGGCAACTGCCGGTCCTAAACTTCCTTTAGGCGTATTCGGAAAATTCCGCAAATTCTCTAAATAAACAGCTTTATATAGCTTAAAAAATAAAAGCAGCCATCATCACGACGGCTGCTTTCCATTTTTCACAGTAGGCAATTAAATTACACAATGAGCGGTTTAAGCTGATTTTCATAATTGGCCAATTGTTCCTGAAAAGCTGCCTTAGACTCTCCAAAAACCTGGCTCACCCGATCCTGTAAGGACCTGTAATAGGCAATGCCTTCGACCAATTGATTTTGAAATTTATAGATATACTTTTTCTTTTTTACATCCAGATCCAACAGGTTCTCCTGTATATAGCTACTTAGGTGGTTGACGTATAATTCCAGTTCATTAATGAACATGGACGGTCTTTTGACCCCCTTAAGAACATTGATTCTGCCATAGATATGGTCTACCATTTCCTGAAGGGTATAGATCTTGTTGAAATAAGCCGTATTAGGACCTGGGCAGATGGCCACTGCCGATCTTTCCCTAGGTTTGAGAATCTGGTACTTCAGGTAGGCTGGTGTGGCCAGCCCCTCACATAGACATTGTTTCTCTACAATCTTCTGATAGGCTTTTTCATATTCCTGGGCATTCAATCCTGCCTGGTCTAAATCCTTGATCTTGTTCACCTGATATACCCGGCTAGCGGTACATTGGGGTTCATCGGAATAGGTGCTATCCGAGACCAGGTATTTCTTGGTACAAGGGAATCCCGGGCGACCTTTGGCTATTCGGGATAAACGCGATTGTTCGGCCGTACTTTTCCGGAAATTATTGAACGGAACACCCAATGGGGAGGCATTGCTGATATAGAAATCCTCTGGAGCGGCATTCGCTAAGTTGTTCAGGGTTTCCTCATCAACGGTCGTTGCTTCGGGCACCAATAGGAAAGGGGAACCCCATCCTACGGCATCAAACCCATAATAGTCTAAAAGAAATTGATGTTCCTGGGTAGTTCCCACGCCACCCTGAACGGTAAACCGAATGCCAGGAACATGTTCAATTTCTCGACCTATTTCGCTTAGTGCTGCCTGGTACAACGGAAAAATCTCTTCCGACAGGGCAGCTTTATTTATTTTGAATTCTTCAAGAATCGGCCCTAATAAGAAACCATCGGTGGCAAACGCATGACCTCCGCAATTAAGGCCCGATTCTATCCGGTATTCGGAAATCCAAATACCTCGTTTTGCTAAATATTTCGCTTGGATCAGTGCTGATCGGTAATCAGACACTTTTAAGGTTATTTTTTTGGTGAAATTCCCATGCTCGTCTGGGAAGAATTGGGGGAATTCCTGGAGTTGACCATATAATCTCGGGTTCATTCCGGCCGACAACACAACGGAAGATCGTAAGGTGCTGTTGGCAAAACCTCGAACGGCTGCTGTAGCATCGGAATAATATTCCGAAAGCATCTCGCCATCTTTGGAATAATTGATCTTATCTACCTTGGACATGATGTTGACATCAATATCGCCCGGTAGCATGGCCTCGCAGATCGCTGTTTTTAATCTTTCCTTTTCGCCTGAAGAATTGGTATCCCGCCATTGCTGAAAAAGGTTTCTGGAATGATGTTGCTCCGGTAGCAGCGAAAAATATTTGCTGGCGGTTTCATCCTGCAACCAATCACAGTTTTTTAAGTGTACAAG
The DNA here is from genome assembly GCF_002734245.1 of Sphingobacterium sp. 1.A.4. NCBI lineage: Bacteria > Pseudomonadati > Bacteroidota > Sphingobacteriia > Sphingobacteriales > Sphingobacteriaceae > Sphingobacterium > Sphingobacterium sp. 1.A.4. Next base: position 3,054 of record NZ_PEAZ01000041.1, on the reverse strand, counting down.
TTGCTTGTCCACCAATACCTGGATCATATTGAGGTAGGCGGTTATTCTTCTTGCCCGAGCATCTTCCATGTGTTCCCCAATGGCTTCGTATTCAAGCTGGTTTTCGTTGGAATAGTAGGCGCGAAGTCGCTCCAGTAATTCATCATCCACAATGGATACAACGGATGAAATACCAAATTGGGCGACCTTAATGGCCGTATCTACGGAAAAAGCTAAACCTAAAACAGGGATATGGAATGAATGCGTCATGTAATTTTAAACTGACGCAAATAGCAAAGAAATCCTGGATTAAAAAGTAATGATAATTAGGAAGGAAAAGTGATCTTCATCACACAACCGCTTCCTTGGTCATTTCTTCTTCGGTATCCAATTCCACACGCAGGTTATTGACGATATGATGCTGTCTATCCGGTGTGTTCTTGCCCATGTAATACTCCAACAACTGGCTCAATCTATTGTCTTTGGATAGGATAACCGGTTCCAAACGCATATCGCCACCTATGAACAGTCCGAATTCACTCGGCGAGATTTCACCAAGTCCTTTGAATCGGGTAATTTCTGGTTTTGCGCCTAATTTGTTGATGGCTCGGATTCTTTCTTCGTCGGAATAGCAATAAATGGTTTCTTTCTTGTTCCTAACCCGGAATAATGGCGTCTGAAGGATGGACACATGTCCGGCTTTTACCAGATCGGGGAAGAACTGAAGGAAGAAGGTCATGATCAGCAAACGGATGTGCATACCATCCACATCGGCATCTGTTGCAATCACGATATTGTTATAACGTAGCCCTTCGATACCATCTTCGATGTTCAAGGCATGTTGAAGAAGGTTGAATTCCTCATTTTCATACACGATCTTTTTGGTCAACCCGAAGGAGTTCAACGGTTTACCTTTCAGACTGAATACGGCTTGTGTTTGTACATCCCTGGATTTGGTGATGGATCCACTCGCCGAATCACCCTCGGTGATGAATAGGGTTGTTTCTAAATTACGCTCGTGTTTATCGCTGAAATGAATCTTACAGTCCCGGAGCTTTCGATTATGTAGAGAGGCTTTTTTTGCTCTTTCGTTTGCCAATTTCTTGATCCCCGCGATATCCTTGCGTTCTCTTTCTGATTGAAGGATACGTTTTTGCAGGGCTTCTGCGGTCGCAGGGTTCTTGTGCAGGTAGTCGTCTAAAGCCTTCTTCACAAAATCGTTGATGAAGGTACGAACGGTTGGTCCTTCTGGGCCTACACTCTGGGATCCTAATTTTGTTTTTGTTTGGGATTCGAATACCGGCTCCTGCACCTTGATGGCAATGGCCCCAATGATGGATGAACGGATGTCGGATGCATCAAACTCTTTTTTATAGAATTCACGGATGGTTTTTACCACCGCTTCGCGATAAGCAGCCTGATGGGTACCACCTTGGGTGGTATGTTGACCATTCACAAAGGAATAATACTCTTCACCATAACCCTGGCCGTGGGTCATCGCTATTTCGATATCTTCCCCTTTCAAGTGGATGATTGGATAGCGCATGCTTTCCGTGTCGACATTTCTTTCCAACAAATCCTTTAATCCATTTTCGGAAATGAACTTCTGACCATTGAAATTGATGGTGAGTCCAGAATTTAGAAAAACATAATTCCAGATCATGTTCTCCACAAATTCGGAACGGTATTTATAGTTTCTGAAAATGGAATCGTCTGGGTAGAAGGTGACGGATGTTCCATTTCGTTGGGTAGTGTCTTTTTGCTCATCGGCCAACAGCTCGCCTTTGCTGAATTGGGCAATACGGGTAACCCCTTGGCGGTAGGATTGTACCGTGAATTGATTGGACAGGGCATTGACAGCCTTGGTACCCACCCCGTTTAATCCCACGGATTTTTGGAAGGCCTTACTGTCGTATTTACCTCCGGTATTTATTTTTGATACCACATCCACCACAGAACCGATCGGAATTCCGCGCCCGTAATCCCGAACGGTTACCCGATTCTCATTGACGGTGATATCGATGGTTTTTCCAGCACCCATAACAAATTCATCGATGGAATTGTCTACCACTTCCTTTAAAAGGACATAGATTCCATCATCATAGGCAGAACCATCACCCAATTTTCCAATATACATACCCGGTCTTAGGCGGATATGTTCTTTCCAATCGAGCGAACGTATACTATCTTCGTTATATGCTGTCATTTGTTGTGTTGTTTTGAGTTTGCTGGAATATTCTTCTTGGTTGATTTATGAACCTTCGCAAAAATATAAAATTTTTTGAGTCATTTTGTTATGGTTGATGAAGTGGTAGGACTTGTTCCTATGCTTCAAGCTGAAAGTATGGGTTTAATAGGGTATTAGTAGGGTTTTTGTATGGTTTGCATAGGAAAAGCATACTTTTAGGTTACTTTCAGTATGGTTTTGCATCGAAGGTCAAGCGGTGAAAGGGGTGAGGTGGAGGGGATGGTGGAGGGGATGGAAAGGGGATGGTGGAAGAAGGTGGTGTTGGGCGGTGGTGGAAGGGATGGTGGAGGAGATGGTAGAGGGGATGTTGGGATTGGTGATGGGAGGTGTAGGGGAAGGAATAAGACAAAAAAAGCGTCATTGCGAGGAACGAAGCAATCTTTCTGTCTCTGTCATGGTGAGCGTAGTCGAACCATCTGTTCGTGTACAACCGTACAGATCCTTCGACTGCGCTCAGGATGACAAAGGGTAAGGTAGTATGACAAAGAGAAAGATTGCTTCGTCGTGCCTCCTCGCAATGACGGTAGGCCTCGCAATGAACTGTGTATATATCCAAATAATAAATTAAATTTTCTCCAAATAATATTCTGATTAGGCCGCTTTTGCGATGTAGCCCTTTCCAGATTTTGCGATGGCGAATGCCTGTTTGATCAGTTTGTTCACCACTGCTATGATTGCGACCTTGTAGGGTTTTCCCTTTTCCATCAACCTCCCATAAAGCCCGCTGCAGGCGGTGTTGCTCCTGATGGCGGATATTGCCGCCATGTACAGCACCTTTCTGACCTGGCCCATCCCCATCTTGCAGATATGTCCCTTTCCCCTTACAC